>JAQSXQ010000748.1 GCA_029256565.1 Mycobacterium sp. | reverse complement strand
CGCGAGGACGTCGACATCGTGGTGGAACTCATGGGCCCGGTGGAGCCGGCACGCAAGGCGATCCTCACCGCACTCGAACACGGCAAGTCCGTCGTCACCGCCAACAAGGCTCTGATGGCCCAGTCCACCGGCGAACTGGCCCAGGCCGCCGAGAACGCCAAGGTGGACCTGTACTTCGAGGCCGCGGTGGCGGGCGCGATCCCCGTGATCCGCCCCCTGACCCAGTCGCTCGCCGGTGACTCGGTGCTCCGCGTGGCAGGCATCGTCAACGGCACCACCAACTACATCCTCTCGGCGATGAACGACACCGGCGCCTCCTACGAGGACGCCCTCGCCGACGCCAGCGCACTGGGATACGCCGAGGCCGACCCGACCGCCGACGTCGAGGGATACGACGCCGCGGCCAAGGCCGCGATCCTGGCGTCCATCGCCTTCCACACCCGGGTCACCGCCGACGACGTGTACCGCGAGGGCATCACCAAGGTCAGCTCCGAGGACTTCGCGTCCGCCAAGGCGCTCGGCTGCAACATCAAACTGCTCGCCATCTGCGAGCGCCTCACCAATGACGAGGGCCAGCAACGCATCTCGGCCCGGGTCTACCCGGCGCTGGTGCCGCTCGACCATCCGCTCGCGTCGGTCAACGGAGCGTTCAACGCCGTCGTCGTCGAAGCCGAGGCGGCCGGCCGCCTGATGTTCTACGGTCAGGGCGCGGGCGGCGCCCCCACGGCGTCGGCGGTGATGGGAGATCTGGTCATGGCCGCACGCAACCGGGTGCAGGGCGGACTCGGTCCGCGCGAGTCCAAGTACGCCCAGCTGCCCATCTCGCCGATCGGCTTCATCCCAACCCGCTACTACGTGTCGATGAACGTGGCCGACCGCCCGGGCGTGCTGTCCGCCGTCGCAGCCGAGTTCGGCAAGCGCGAGGTGAGCATCGCCGAAGTCCGGCAGGAGGGCATGGTCGACGAGGGTGGCCAGCCCTGCGGCGCACGGATCGTCGTCGTCACCCACCGCGCCACCGACGCCGCGCTGTCGGAGACCGTGGACGCGCTGGCCGACCTCGACGTGGTGCAGAGCATCAACAGCGTGCTCCGCCTGGAAGGAACACCCGAATGACCCGTACTGCTGTCCACACGCCATGGCCCGGGCTCATCGAGGCCTACCGCGACCGGTTTGACCGGGTGCACCGTGCACCTCAAGGTCGAGGGCCTCAACCCGACCGGCTCGTTCAAGGATCGCGGCATGACCGTCGCCGTCACCGATTCGGTGGCCCGCGGGCAGAAGGCCGTGCTCTGCGCCTCGACCGGCAACACCTCGGCCTCGGCAGCGGCGTATGCCGCTCAGGCGGGCATCACCTGCGCGGTGCTCATCCCGCAGGGCAAGATCGCGATGGGCAAGCTCGCCCAGGCGGTCATGCACGGAGCCAAGATCATTCAGATCGACGGGAACTTCGACGACTGTCTGGAGCTGGCCCGCAAGCTCACCGCCGACTTCCCGACCATCGCACTGGTCAACTCGGTCAACCCGTACCGCATCGAGGGTCAGAAGACCGCCGCGTTCGAGATCGTCGACGCGCTCGGCGACGCACCCGACGTGCATGCGCTCCCGGTGGGCAACGCGGGCAACATCACCGCGTACTGGAAGGGCTACTCCGAGTACCACCGCGACGGCATGAGTGAACGGCTGCCGCGGATGCTCGGCACGCAGGCCGCAGGCGCCGCCCCGCTGGTGTCCGGTGCGCCGGTCAAGAATCCCGAGACCATCGCGACCGCCATCCGCATCGGGGCGCCCGCGTCCTGGACGCAGGCCGTCGAGGCGCAGCAGCAGTCCAACGGCAGGTTCCTGGCCGCCACCGACGAGGAGATCCTCGCGGCGTACCACCTGGTGGCGCGTTCCGAGGGCGTCTTCGTGGAGCCGGCATCGGCCGCGAGCATCGCCGGTCTGCTGAAGTCCGTCGAGGACGGCTGGGTCGCGAAGGGGTCGACGGTGGTCTGCACCGTCACCGGCAACGGCCTCAAGGACCCCGACACGGCGCTGACCGGCATGCCGCCCGTGACGCCGCTGCCCGTCGACCCCGTCGCGGTGGTCGCCCAACTCGGACTGGCCTAGCGAGTGCCGGATCACCTACCCGTCGGGTTGGCCGCCCGCGCCTCGGTCGCCGCGTCGAGCGCGAACCTGGGCCCCGGGTTCGACAGCCTCGGGCTCGCACTCGACCTCTACGACGAAATCGACGTCGAAACAACCGAATCCGGCCTGACCATCGACGTGGTGGGGGAGGGCGAGGGCCAGGTCCCGCTCGACTCGTCGCACCTCGTCGTGCGCGCCATCGAGCACGGGCTGCGGGCGGCCGGAGTGTCGGCGTCGGGCCTGATCGTCCGCTGTCGCAACCGGATCCCGCACTCCCGCGGCCTAGGGTCCTCCGCCGCGGCTGTCGTCGGCGGGCTCGCGGTGGTCAATGGGCTTGTCGCGCAAACGGATTCGCCGACGCTGACTCCCGACGAACTCGTCCAGCTGTCGTCGGAGTTCGAGGGGCATCCCGACAACGCGTCGGCAGCGGTCCTGGGCGGGGCGGTCGTGTCGTGGACCGAGGGTGAGGCCCCCTCGCCCAGGTACAGCGCCGCGCCGCTGCGGCTACATCCCGACATCCACCTGTTCCCCGGGATTCCGCAGATCCGCTCGTCGACCGCCGAGACCCGCGTACTGCTGGCGGACCGCGTCAGCCACGTCGAC
>JAQSXQ010000068.1 GCA_029256565.1 Mycobacterium sp. | reverse complement strand
CCTCTGGGATCGGTCATGGTTGATCTCCGAACGTCGTATCGAGGTGTCGTTCCAGGGCGTCGAGGTGATCGGCCCAGTACTGCCGGTGCCGGGAGATCCACTCATCCATCTCGGTCAGACCGTCCGCCCGCAGGGCGTAGATGCGGCGCTGCGCGTCGGGTCGCACCTCCACGAGCCCCACCTCGCGGAGCACGCGCAGATGCCGCGACACGGTGGGCTGGGCCAGACCTGGCAGTACGTCGACCAGTTCGCCGGCCGTGCGTTCACCCGCAGTCAGCGCGTCGAGCAGCGCGCGCCTGCCAGGGTCGGCGACGGCCTCGAAGACGTCCACTCCACGAATATTGCACAAGAGCTATATAGATGCAAGCGCATATAGCTAAGTCTTAGTGGCGCGGATCATCCTGATCTGGCCGATCTCGGCGGCGTTCTTCGCGAGTTCGACGTTGAGCCAGGCCACCATGTCCGCCACCGTGCGACCGGCGTCGGCGGGCCACGGAAACGCCGACGGTCGGGCGAGGTCCCCGTCGTCGAGCGCGACGAGCGCGGTCCGCCAGCGGGTGGACAGGTCGCGCAGTTCGGCGATCGCCGCCATCCCGGTCCCCGGCCACGTCACGTCGTGCCGGTCCGGAGGATTCCGCTGCTGCAGTCGCGCCAGCGCCGTCGTCCAGTACCAGAGCATCTGCCACGTCAACCAGGCGACGGTGGGCACCGGGGTCGGGTCGGGTTCGACGTCGGCCCAGTCCGGCCGCCACGCGCCGTCGGCGTCCTGCCGCACGGTCCAGACGAGGTCGCTCGGCGGCCAGGGAAAGTCGTCTTCGCTCAGCGCGGCGAGGTGCAGCTCGGTCAGCGCCCACACCAGATCGAACTGGTCGACCAGTACCTGGCGCACCGAAACCGCGTGCATCACCGGCGCTGGACCAGCAGCGTCTGCGCCGACGTGCCGATGAAGCCGTGCCGGTCGAAGATCTCGGCGGTGGTCACGCCGATGCCGTCCGGGCCGATCGAACCGCGCGACCGCAGCGCGTAGTCGTTGCCGCGCGGCGAACGGTGCAGGTGCACCGTCGTGTCGGTGTTCATGAACACGAACTCGTTCGGATCGATCGCGGCACCGACGCCGTTCGCGGAGTCGACGACCATCGCCAACCGCTGCAGATCGGTCAGGGGATCCTCGTCGACCAGGTGAACCAGTGGGCTCAACCACACCACGGCGGCGTCCCCGTCGGCGGTGGCCTGCTTGCGCCAGCTGACGGTCTCCAGGTAGCCGGGCGCTCCCATCCACGCGTGCGAGTTGGGCACCTCCTCGCCCTCGACCAGGGCGGGGTACCGGTCGGTGGCCGCGTCGGTGGTGTCGCTGGGCGCCAACAGCCACGCACTGACGCGTCCCACGGCGCGTTCGGTGCCGTCGGGCCGGACGGCCAGCATTTCCGCCATCACCAGCGAGATGCGCTTGCCGGGACGGTCCACCCAGGCCCGAACCTTCACGGGCGCAACGGGAATGGCGCCGAGGATGTCGAGGGTCAACCGACCCACCCGCAGGCCCCCGCCGGTCCCGAGTTCCTCGATCGCCTTCGTCATCAACGCCAACGGTGGCGACCCGTGCTGGATCGTCGGGTCCCAGTTGCTCGCCGTACCCATCGTCGACTCGAACACGCGGAAGTCACCGTCGTCGGGCAGTCGACGGTAGTGCGGATCGATCACGCGGCGGGCTCCGTCACCTGGGGCCAGCCGGGGTAGGGCGGTGGCGTGCCACCGAAGACGGGGCAGTGCTCGTGGTGAGCACACCAGTCGCACATCCGCGACGGCACGGGCCTGAAGTCACCGGTCTGCCCGGCCGCCTGGATGGCTCGCCACATCGCCATCAGCGTCTTCTCGAACCGGACGAGTTCCTCGAGATCGGGGCTGTAGTCCAGCACCTGACCGTCGGCGAGGTAGATGAGCCGCAGCCGGGACGGCAACACGTCGCGGGAGCGCAGCAGCGCGACGGCATAGAACTTCATCTGGAACATCGCCTTGGCCTCGGCGAGCGCGCGGGCCGCCGGGGGCGCCTTCCCGGTCTTGTAGTCCACCACCCGCATCTCGCCGGTCGGGGCGACGTCGATCCGGTCGACGAAGCCGCGCAGCAGCGTGCCGTCGGCGAGTTCGACCTCGACGCGTTGCTCGCAGCTCTGCGGGTCGAACCGCGTCGGATCCTCGAGCCGGTAGTACCCCGACAGCAGTTTCCCGGCCTGCGCGAGCATCTCGGCCCGCAGCTCCGGCGCGAACTCCGCCGCGAAGTCGGGCCGTTCGACTGCCACCCGCTCCCAGGCCGGCTCGATCAACGACATCGCGGTGGCGGGCCCACGGTCCGCGGCGGGCAGCGAGTACAGCTGTTCCAGGGCGGCGTGCACTAGCGAACCGCGAACCTGTGCGGGCGACGACGGCTCGGGCAGGCGGTCGATCGCGCGGAACCGGTACAGCAGTGGGCACTGCTTGAAGTCGCTCGCCCGTGACGGCGACAGGGCAGGGCGACGCGGCGGCTCGGCGGCACGCTCCTGCAGCTGATCGGTCACCAGACCAGCGTATGACCGGGGTCGGACAACCCCGGGCACCGGCTCCGGCGCGCCCGATGGCAGGCTGAACCGCTGTGAACCGCACCGGTCCGTTCGTCGTAGGAGATCGCGTACAGCTGACCGACGCCAAGGGACGCCACTACACGATGGTCCTCAAGCCGGGCGACGAGTTCCACACCCACCGCGGTGCCATCGCCCACGACAACGTCATCGATCAGCCCGAGGGCAGCGTCGTGAAGTCCACCAACGGCGACTCGTTCCTCGTCCTGCGCCCGCTGCTGATCGACTACGTGCTCTCGATGCCGCGCGGTGCCCAGGTGATCTACCCGAAGGACGCCGCGCAGATCGTCCACGAGGGCGACGTCTTCCCGGGCGCGCGAGTGCTCGAGGCAGGCGCCGGCTCGGGTGCGTTGACCTGCTCGCTGCTGCGCGCCGTCGGGCCGCAGGGCACCGTCACCTCATACGAGATCCGCGACGACCACGCCCCGACCGCGGTGCGCAACGTCGAGACGTTCTTCGGCGAGCGGCCACCGAACTGGGACCTGCGCGTCGCCGACCTCGCCGACTACGACGGCGGTGAGGTCGACCGGGTGGTGCTCGACATGCTGGCGCCCTGGGAGGTGCTCGAGGCCGTCGGCAAGGCGCTCATCCCCGGCGGGGTCCTCATGGTCTACGTCGCGACGGTGACGCAGCTGTCCCGCACCGTCGAGGCGTTGCGCGAGCAGCAGTGCTGGACCGAGCCGCGAGCCTGGGAGAGCCTGCAGCGGGGCTGGGACGTCGTCGGCCTGGCCGTGCGGCCCCAACACTCGATGCGCGGCCACACCGCGTTCCTGATCAGCGCCCGCAAGTTGGCCCCCGGTGCGGTGACTCCCACGCCGCTGCGGCGCAAGCGCCACCTCTAGCAGGCAGCGCTCAGTCGTCGTCGGTGCTGCGGCGCAGACCCCGTCGCGTCGACAGCAGTTCGATCTCGGGGCGCATGGCGACCAGACGTTCGGCCTTGTCGAGCACGTCGACGACGTGGGCACGGTCGGCCGCCACCACGGCCACGCCGATGCCTGCGCGGCGGTGCAGATCCATGTCGCCCGTCTCCGCGGCCGTGACGGAGAACCGCCTGCGGAGTTCGGCGATCACCGGCCGCACCACGGACCGCTTCTCCTTGAGGGAGTGCACGTCACCGAGCAGGACGTCGAATTCGAGCCAGCCGATCCACACGTCGATCAGCCCGGCGGTGTCGGTTGCCCGGCCGGGCGCAGCAGGGGAAGGAGTTGCTCGGCGCTCCGCCGGGTGATCTGCCACCCGCCGCGGAACGGGGTGAACTCCATCGGATACGTGAACGGGCGCAGCGCCGGATCCGATCCCGTCAGCGTCAGGGTCGCGGTGACGTTCCCTGGCCGCGGCGCCCACGCCACGTCGGTCGCGGCGACCGTCAGCGGGGCGTAACCATTGGCGGCGAGCGCCTGGCCGAAGTTGACCAGGGCAGGCTCGTCGTCGACCGAGCCGTACTGCAGGAGGCCGGTCTTCTGCTCAGCGGGAATCGAAGGGTCGGCCAGCTGGTACAGGACGGCGGTCAGGGCGTCCGTGGCAGGCAGCGGGGCCGCCGCGGGGGCGGCGGTCGTGGCAGGTTGCATGCGCGGCGCGGAGGGTTCGGCGCGGTCGGCACCACACCCGGACAGCCCGAACGCCGCCACCAAGATGGTGACGGCGCTCAGGACTGCTACGAGGGTGCGGCGCACCGTGAGGGTCAGCCCACGGACGACAGAAGGGCCAACGCCGACTGCTTGGAGAGCTGCCAGCCGGTGGGGCTGGGCCCGTTCACGAAGGTGACCGGCTGTGAGGCGGTGGCCCCGTTGGCGGCGGTCGCGGTGACGAACGCGGTGGCGATCGGGCCGTTCTGGTCGACGTTCGCGATGGCGAAGTTCAACGGGAAGTAGCCCTTGGCTGCGGCGTCGCGGTACTTGGTGTCGGCCAGCCGGGTCTCCACGCGGCCCAGGCCGCCCTCGATGTAGGACTCCTTGCTGGAGAACGAGCCGGGTCCGACGAGACCGTTGAGGGTCTGCACCAGGGGTGCCTGCAGGTCGGGAGCGGGAGCCTGCGGCATCGGCAGGTCCCAGACGACCGGCGTGATCGCGGGCGCGGCGGACGACGCGCTCGAAGCAATCGACGTCACACCACCCGCGGCTGCGGCAACCACAACAGCTGCGGTCATGCCGGTAACGAGGGTTTTCAGGGTCACGACGGTCCTTTCATTCGGGCCAACTTCATCAGAGGTTATCAGCGTGCCTGGTGTGTCGAATTACTACACCGCACACGAAGACTGAATCGCCGGTAGCGTTGAAGTCGTTACTGCACCAAAGTTCGGGTGCGGGGAGGAGCGCAATCATGAGTGAGTCGGAGCGTTCGGGAGCCAACCCAGAAGACTTCACCGCTTCCATGTCCAGCAACGAAGCTGCTGAGTTGGAGGAACTCCGTCGGGAGGCGGCGGTGCTGCGCGATCAGCTCGCGCAGGTCGCCGGTGCGCCCGCCGGGTCGCGGAGCCCGCGAGACGTCCACCAACTGGAAGCCAGGATCGATTCGCTCGCGGCACGCAACGCGAAGCTGATGGACACCCTCAAGGAGGCGCGCCAGCAGTTGCTCGCGCTGCGCGAGGAAGTCGATCGGCTCGGGCAGCCGCCGAGCGGCTACGGAGTCCTGCTGGCCACTCACGAGGACGACACGGTCGACGTGTTCACCTCGGGTCGCAAGATGCGCCTCACCTGCTCGCCGAACATCGACACCGCCGAACTGAAGCAGGGCCAGACCGTCCGCCTCAACGAGGCGCTGACCGTCGTCGAGGCAGGCGCGTTCGAGTCCGTCGGCGAGATCAGCACGCTGCGCGAGGTCCTCTCCGACGGGCACCGTGCCCTCGTCGTCGGCCACGCCGACGAGGAGCGCATCGTGTGGCTCGCCGAGCCGCTGGTCGCCGCCGAGTTCCTGACCGACGGCGCGCCCCTGGCCGACGACGAACCCAACGACGACTCGCGGCCGCGCAAGCTGCGCCCGGGCGACTCGCTGCTGGTCGACACCAAGGCCGGCTACGCCTTCGAGCGCGTGCCCAAGGCCGAGGTCGAGGATCTGGTGCTCGAGGAGGTGCCGGACGTCAGCTACGAGGACATCGGCGGCCTGACCCGGCAGATCGAGCAGATCCGCGATGCCGTCGAACTGCCGTTCCTGCACAAGGACCTCTACCGGGAGTACTCGTTGCGCCCGCCGAAGGGCGTCCTGCTCTACGGCCCGCCCGGCTGCGGCAAGACGCTGATCGCCAAGGCGGTCGCGAACTCGCTGGCCAAGAAGATGGCGGAGCTGCGCGGCGAGGATTCGCGCGAGGCGAAGTCGTACTTCCTCAACATCAAGGGTCCCGAGCTGCTCAACAAGTTCGTCGGCGAGACCGAGCGGCACATCCGCATGATCTTCCAGCGGGCTCGCGAGAAGGCGTCCGAGGGCACCCCGGTGATCGTGTTCTTCGACGAGATGGACTCGATCTTCCGTACCCGCGGCACCGGCGTCAGCTCCGACGTGGAGACCACGGTCGTGCCTCAGCTGCTGTCGGAGATCGACGGCGTCGAGGGCCTGGAGAACGTCATCGTGATCGGCGCGTCCAACCGCGAGGACATGATCGACCCGGCGATCCTGCGGCCCGGCCGCCTGGACGTCAAGATCAAGATCGAGCGTCCGGACGCCGAAGCGGCGCAGGACATCTTCAGCAAGTACCTGACCGAGAACCTCCCCGTGCACGCCGACGACCTCGCCGAGTTCAACGGCGACCGGGCGTTGACGGTCAAGACGATGATCGAGAAGGTCGTCGACCGGATGTACGCCGAGGTCGACGAGAACAGGTTCCTGGAGGTCACCTACGCCAACGGTGACAAGGAAGTCATGTACTTCAAGGACTTCAACTCCGGGGCGATGATCCAGAACGTGGTCGACAAGGCCAAGAAGTTCGCGATCAAGTCGGTGCTGGAGAGCGGTCAGCACGGCCTGCGCATCCAGCACCTGCTGGACTCGATCGTCGACGAGTTCGCCGAGAACGAGGACCTGCCCAACACCACCAATCCGGATGACTGGGCACGGATCTCGGGCAAGAAGGGCGAGCGGATCGTCTACATCCGCACGCTCGTCACCGGCAAGTCGTCGAGTGCGTCGCGGGCCATCGACACCGAATCGAACCTGGGCCAGTACCTGTAGCGGCTGCCGCTAGGTCCTCTCGAGTTCGAGGTACACGTCGCGCCCGGCGAGGCTCACCGCCACGTCCGCGATCAACGGGTCGAAGAACCGTTGGCGGTACAGCGGGTCGACGCTGGTGCTCACGGTGAAGTAGAGGCCGGACAGCACCCCGACGAGCAGCGACATGTGCACCACCGTCTGTGGCACGGGAACGTGGACGCCGAACCACGTTCCCGCGCATGGTGGTTCGCCGACGGCGCAGGACTCCTCCGCCGACCACAGCACGGCCACGTCGTCGGGTATGGCGATGGTTCCCAGTGCGAGGTAGAACAGGAACAGCCCGGCGGTGAAGAACACCACCTGAATGGCCTGGGACACCACCATCACCGCGACCACGTTGACCTGTTCGCCGCGGGACAGCGGCAGGCGTGCCGCCGGCGGATCGGGGTGGCCGGCCAGCGGAGTGCCCGCGAGCAACGCGACGGTGTCGGTCTGCTCGGCGCGGTCCTCGCGCAGCGCCCGCACCTCGTCGCGGATGGTGGTCACCATGAAGGCCAGCGCCACCAGCGCGAGGAATCCGATGACCTCCCACAGTCGTTGGCGCGTCATCCGTGCGGCCAACTGCCACAGCTCGCCAGTGAAGTACACGACGACGGTCAGCATCAGCAGCGGCAGCGCCCGGCTCATCAGGGTGCCAAGGGCTCCCAGTTGCACCCACGCGAACCGGAAGGCCCACGCGGTGATCGCGCCGAATCCCAGATAGGTCAACCAGATCGCCAGCAGCGTGATCGCGATGAACGCCGGCGCCTCGGCCGCCGCCTCCCCGGTCCAGCCGCTGACCGTGATCGGCATGACCACGACGAAGAGCGTGAT
>JAQSXQ010000067.1 GCA_029256565.1 Mycobacterium sp. | reverse complement strand
GTGTCGTCGGGCAGCGTGATCTCGACCAGGTTGGCCTGGCCCTTGCGGAAGCTCATCAGCCGGACGAGGTCGCCGACGGACACCGCCTCCTCGACCAGGGACGCGAGCATGCGCGGTGTCGACACCGCGACGTCGACACCCCAGTTCTCGTCGAACAACCATTCGTTGCGCGGATCGTTGACGCGGGCCACCACGCGCGGCACCGCGAACTCGGTCTTGGCCAGCAGGCTCAGCACGACGTTCGCCTTGTCGTCGCCGGTGGCGGCGATGACGACGTCGAACTCCTCCAGCCCGACGGACTCGAGCAGGCTCAGCTCGCACGCGTCGCCGAGCCGCCACTGCGCGGCGGGGATGGCGTCGACGTCGAGGTGATCGGGATTGCGTTCCAGCAGCGTGACGGTGTGGTTCTCGACGAGTTCGCGGGCGATGGATCGGCCGACGGCGCCGGCTCCTGCGATGGCGACCTTCACTGGGTGCTCACCTGGCCCTTCACTGGTCGTCCACGTCTTCGGCGGGAGGCAGGGCGGACAGTGCCATGGCCTCGGCGATGTGACCGGAGACCGCGGCCAGGTACACCTGGTCGCCGGCCTGGATGACGGTCTTGGCCTCGGGCAGCATCCCGCTGCCGAATCGGATGATGAAGGCGACCCGGCCCCGCGTCGCGTTCTCCAGGGCGGTCACCCGGTGGCCCGCCCAGCCCTCGTGCAGCGGCAATTCGGCGACGCCGACGTTGCCCGACGGGTCGCGCCACTTCGTGGTCTCGGTCTCGCGGGTCAGCACGTTGAGCAGTCGGTCGGTGGTCCACGGGACGGTCGCCACCGTCGGGATGCCGAGCCGCTCGTACACCGCGGCACGCTTGGCGTCGTAGATGCGCGCGACGACGCGTTCCACGCCGAACGTCTCGCGCGCGACCCGCGCCGAGATGATGTTGGAGTTGTCGCCGGAGGACACCGCGGCGAACGCCCCTGCCTCCTCGATCCCGGCCCGTAGCAGCACGTCCCGGTCGAAGCCCATGCCGAGCACCCGTTCGCCGGGGAACTCGGGGGAGAGGCGGTGGAACGCCGTGCCGTCCCGGTCGATGACGGCCACCTCGTGACCGATGCGGGCGAGCCCGTCGGCCAGCGATGCGCCCACTCGGCCGCACCCCATCACCACAACACGCACGCGTCGGTCCTCCCTGCGGTGGCCGTGACATCGATCGTCGCCAAAGCTGGCAACACGGAACGCTACAGCTATTCGGACGGTCCTTCGTGCGTAGGCATACCCTTGGTCCTCGTGTCCAAGCTCTCGACCGTCGCACGGCGACTGGTCCTAGGAACACCGTTCCGCAGCGACAAACTCGCACACACCCTGTTGCCCAAGCGCATCGCACTTCCGGTGTTCGCCTCGGACGCGCTGTCGTCGGTCGCCTACGCCCCGGAGGAGATCTTCCTGGTGCTGTCGGTGGCGGGCGTCGCCGCGTACACGATGGCGCCGTGGATCGCGCTGGCCGTGGTCGCCGTGATGCTGGTCGTGATCGCGAGTTACCGGCAGAACGTGCACGCCTACCCGTCGGGCGGCGGCGACTACGAGGTCGTGACCACCAATCTCGGCGGCACCGCGGGTCTCACGGTGGCCAGCGCGCTGATGGTCGACTACGTGCTGACCGTCGCGGTGTCGATGTCGTCGGCCATGTCGAACATCGGGTCGGCGATCCCGTTCATCGCGCAGCACAAGGTGTGGTTCGCGGTCGCGTTCATCCTGCTGCTCGCGGCGCTGAACCTGCGTGGCATCCGGGAGTCCGGTACGGCGTTCGCCATCCCCACGTACGCGTTCATGATCGGCATGTTCGTCATGCTCGGCTGGGGCTTCTTCCAGATCCTGATCCTCGGTGAGCCGCTGCAGGCCGAATCGGCCGGCTTCGAGATGCACTCCGAGCACGGCGACATCCTCGGGTTCGCGCTGGTGTTCCTGGTGGCGCGGGCGTTCTCGTCCGGCTCGGCCGCCCTGACCGGCGTCGAGGCGATCAGCAACGGCGTCCCCGCGTTCCGCAAGCCGAAGTCGCGCAACGCCGCCAGCACCCTGCTGCTGCTCGGCGGCATCTCGGTCACGCTGCTGATGGGAATCACGCTGCTGGCCAAGGAAACCGGCGTCCAGATCGCCGAGCGCCCCGAGGAGCAGCTGGTGGGCGCGCCCGAGGGCTACCACCAGAAGACGCTGATCGCCCAGCTCGCCGACGCGGTGTTCCACGACTTCCCGCTGGGGCTGTTCCTGATCGCCCTCGTCACGGCGCTCATCCTTGGGCTGGCGGCCAACACCGCCTTCAACGGGTTCCCGGTGCTGGGATCGATTCTGGCTCAAGACAGTTACCTGCCGCACCAGCTGCGCACCCGTGGCGACCGGCTGGCGTTCTCCAACGGCATCCTCTTCCTGGCCTTCGCGGCGATCGCGTTCGTGGTGGCGTTCCAGGCCGAGGTCACGGCGCTGTTGCAGCTGTACATCGTCGGGGTGTTCGTGTCGTTCACGTTCAGTCAGATCGGCATGGTGCGGCACTGGACCCGCCTGCTGCGGGTCGAGACCGACGCCGCCGAGCGCGCCAAGATGATGCGCTCACGGGTGATCAACACGATCGGCTGCGTCTGCACCGGCACCGTCCTCGTCATCGTGGTCGTCACGAAGTTCGCGGCGGGGGCGTGGATCGCGATCCTGGTCATGAGCTTCTTCTTCGTGGTGATGAAGTTGGTGCACAAGCACTACGCCACCGTGCAGCGGGAACTGGCCGAGGCAGATGCCGAGGCCGGCGACGACGTGGTGCTGCCCAGCCGCAACCACGCGATCGTGCTGGTGTCCAACGTCACGCTGCCCACCAAGCGCGCGCTGGCCTACGCCCGCGCCACCCGGCCCGACGAACTCGAGGCCATCCACGTCAGCATCGACGACGGGGAGGCGCGCGAGCTGAAGACCAAGTGGGAGGGCTCGGACTTCTCGCTGCCGCTGAAGATCGTGGCGTCGCCGTACCGCGACATCACCCGGCCGGTCATGGACTACGTCAAGCGCATCACCAAGGACGCGCCGCGTACGGTCGTGACGGTCTTCATTCCCGAATACGTCGTCGGCCACTGGTGGGAACAGGTGCTGCACAACCAGAGTGCCCTGCGGCTCAAGGGCCGCCTCCTCTTCGAACCCCAAGTGATGGTGACGTCGGTGCCCTACCAGCTCAACTCGTCCGAGCGACTGAAGAACCTCGAGCCCAAGTCGGCTCCCGGTGACGCGCGACGCGGGTTCCTCGAATGAGCGAGACCGAACTCGAGTTGACCGTGGGGCCCGCGGCCAACGGCGGCAGTTGCATCGCGCGGCACGACGGCCGGGTGGTGTTCGTGCGCGGTGCGCTGCCGGACGAGCGGGTGCGCGTGCTGGTCACCGATCAGCGCGCGAAGCACTGGCACGCGGTGACGGTCGAGGTGCTCGAGGCCTCGCCCGACCGGGTGGAGTCGCTGTGCCGCATCGCCGGTGAGCACGGCTCCGGATGTTGCGACCTGGCCTTCGCCGAGCCCTCGGCCGCGCGGCGGCTCAAGGGCGGGGTGGTGGCCAATCAGCTGGCGCGCCTCGGTGGCTTCGAGTGGTCCGGGGAGGCGGAGGCGCTCGACGATCTCGGTGCCACCGGCTGGCGGACGCGGGTTCGGCTGGCCACCACCGACGACGGCCACGCCGGGTTCCACCGCTATCACAGTGCCGACCTGGTCACCGACCTCGACTGCGGCCAGTTGCCCGAGGGCATGCTGGACGGGCTCGACGGGTCGCGGTGGCCTGCGGGCGCCGAGATCCACGTCGCGCTCGACGACGACGGCCGGCGTCACGTCGTGCAGACCGGTCCCAAGACCGGCGGGCGCGGCGGCAAGAAGAACCGCGGCACGTCGTCGCCGACCCAGGTGATCGAGGGGCAATACGAGGCGACCCAGCGGGTGGGCGGCAGGACCTGGCACGTACCGGTGACTGCGTTCTGGCAGGCGCATCGCAGCGCGGCCACGCTCTACAGCGATCTGATCGCCCAGCACGCCCGGCTGGAGCCGGGCATGACCGCGTGGGACCTGTACGGCGGCGCCGGGGTGTTCGCGGCCGTGCTGGCCGACGGCGTCGGCGAGTCGGGCCGGGTGGTCACCGTGGACACCTCGCGTGGGTCGGCGCGGGCTGCGCGCGCGACGTTGGCCGACCTCGGCTGGGTGTCGGTGGTGACGGAGTCGGTGCGGCGGGCGTTGTCGGCGCAACCCGAACGCGCCGACGTCGCGGTGCTCGATCCGCCGCGTGCGGGGGCGGGTCGCGAGGTCATCGATCTGCTCGCCGCGGCCGACGTACCGCGCATCATCCACATCGGTTGCGAGGCAGCATCTTTCGCGCGCGACGTGGGGCTCTATCTGAGCCACGGCTACGAGGTGGAGGAGCTGCGGGTGTTCGACTCGTTCCCGCTGACCCATCACGTCGAGTGCGTTGCGGTGCTGCGGCGCTGAGGCTCACGCCTCGTTCGGCCGCTGGTAGACGTCGGGGATGCCGTCGAGGTCGTCGTCCTGGGACTCCTCGGCGCAGATCGCGCGGTAGTGCCGGTTGCGCATCCGCAGCACGACGGCCGCCAGCAGCGCCGCGGTCAACGACCCCGTCAGCACGCCGATCTTCACGTGCTCGCCACGGTCGGAGTCCGGGCCGTAGGCCAGTTCGCCGATCAACAGCGACACCGTGAAGCCGATGCCGGCGAGCATCGCCATGCCGAACACGTCGATCCACTTCAGGGCGCTGTCCAGCGACGCCCGCGTGACGGCCGACAGGATGCGCGTGGTGCCGAAGATGCCGATCACCTTGCCAACGACCAGACCGAAGACGATGCCCAGTGCGACGGGGTCGGCCAGTGCTGCGGTGAAGCCGCTCAGACCGCCGATCGTCACGCCCGCGGCGAAGAACGCGAACACCGGCACGGCGAAGCCCGCGGACACGGGTCGGATGAGGTGCTCGAAGTGCTCGGCCAGACCCGGCCCGGCGTCCGGGCCGCCGGCAGCCTGACTGCGCAGCACCGGCACCGTGAAGCCGAGCAGCACGCCTGCCACCGTGGCGTGGATGCCCGATTCGTGCACCAGCGCCCACGTCGCCAGCGCAAGCGGCAGCAGCAGCCACAGCGAGCGGACGCGACGCTGCACCAACACTGCGAACAGAGCCAGCGGGATCACGGCCAGGCCGAGCGCGACCAGGTTGATGTCGTCGGTGTAGAAGATCGCGATCACCGTGATGGCGAGCAGGTCGTCCACCACGGCCAGTGTCAGCAGGAACGTGCGCAGCGCGGCGGGCAGGTGCGTCGAGATGACCGCCAGCACGGCGACCGCGAAGGCGATGTCGGTGGCGGTGGGGATGGCCCAACCGCTCATCGCCCCGTCGCCGACGGGTGCGGTGAAGGCGACGAAGATCAGTGCGGGGACCACCATGCCGCCGACTGCCGCCGCGACGGGCAGGGCCGCACGTCGCGGGTCGCGTAGATCGCCCGCGACGAATTCGCGCTTGAGTTCGAGGCCGACCACGAAGAAGAAGACGGCCAGCAGTCCATCGGCGGCCCATGTCCCGAGGGTGAGGTTCAGGTGCAGGCCCAGGGAGTCGGTGCCGACGTGCAGGTCGCGCAGCGCCGTGTAGGACTCCGACCAGGGCGAGTTCGCCCACACCATCGCGACGACCGCCCCGAACAGCAGCAGAGCGCCGCCGACGGTCTCCTTGCGTAGGACTTCCGACACGCGGGACGTCTCGGCCCAGGAACCTCGGGTGAAGAGAGCCTGGGCGAGTGAGCCACGGTCCTTCGGCAAGGGAGCACCTCGATCGGTGGTAGGGGCACGGGCATGGCGAACCAATTTGCCGACCAGACTTCCCGGCGCACCTGGTCGTGGAGTCTATCGGTCGCCCGCGATGCTGACGTGAGTGTGACGGCACGTCGGTGCGGCGAGCCGCCGAAGCGCGTGGATACGGCGTAGGGGTGACCCTCCAGTGTGTCTCATCACAGCCGTCAGGACAGGACTCCCTCTCACCGGGGTGCGTAAACTGACGGGATGCTCGAACAGGTCCGAGGTCCCGCCGATCTGCAGCACCTGTCGCAGGCCCAGTTGGACGACCTCGCAATCGAGATCCGCGAGTTCCTCATCCACAAGGTCGCCGCGACCGGCGGACACCTGGGTCCGAACCTGGGCGTCGTCGAGTTGACGCTGGCGCTGCACCGCGTCTTCGACTCGCCCCACGACCCGATCGTCTTCGACACGGGCCACCAGTCCTACGTGCACAAGATGCTGACCGGCCGGTGCGCCGACTTCGACAACCTCCGCATGAAGGACGGTCTGTCGGGATATCCGTCGCGCAGCGAGAGCGAGCACGATTGGGTCGAGTCCAGCCACGCCAGCGCGGCGCTGTCCTACGCCGACGGCCTGGCCAAGGCCTTCGAGCTGAGCGGCCACCGCAACCGGCACGTCGTCGCGGTCGTCGGCGACGGCGCGCTGACCGGCGGCATGTGCTGGGAGGCGCTGAACAACATCGCGGGCTCGAACCGGCCCGTCGTCATCGTCGTCAACGACAACGGCCGCAGCTACGCGCCGACCATCGGTGGGTTCGCCGACCACCTCGCCGGGCTGCGGTTGCAGCCGGGCTACGAGAAGCTGCTCGAGCGGGGCCGCGAGACCGTGCGCGGTGTCCCGGTCGTCGGCGAGATCTTCTACCAGGGCATGCACAGCGTGAAGGCCGGCATCAAGGATGCGCTGGCGCCGCAGGTGATGTTCACCGATCTCGGTCTCAAGTACGTCGGCCCGATCGACGGGCATGACGAGCACGCCGTCGAGACCGCCCTGCGCAGCGCGCGCGGTTTCAACGGACCCGTGATCGTCCACGTCGTCACCCGCAAGGGGAAGGGCTACGGCCCCGCCGAGAACGACGAGGCCGAGCAGATGCACGCGACCGGCATCATCGACCCGCAGACCGGCCTGGCGACGTCGGTCGCCGCGCCGGGGTGGACCTCCGTGTTCTCCGATCAGCTGATCAAGCGTGCGGCCAAGCGCCGCGACGTCGTCGCGATCACCGCCGCCATGCCAGGACCTACGGGTCTGAGCGCCTTCCGCACGCAGTACCCGGACCGCTTCTTCGACGTCGGCATCGCCGAACAGCACGCGATGACCTCGGCCGCCGGCCTCGCGATGGGCGGCATGCATCCGGTGGTCGCGATCTACTCGACGTTCCTCAACCGCGCGTTCGATCAGCTGATGATGGACGTTGCGCTGCACAGCCTTCCGGTCACCCTGGTGCTCGACCGCGCGGGCGTCACCGGACCCGACGGCGCCAGCCACAACGGCATCTGGGACCTGTCGATCCTCGGCGTCGTTCCGGGGATGCGCGTCGCCGCGCCCCGCGACGCCGCCCGCCTGCGCGAGGAACTCGACGAGGCGCTCGACGTCAAGGACGGGCCCACCGCGCTGCGGTTCCCCAAGGGCGCGGTCGGCGAGGACATCCCCGCCGTCGCGCGCCGTGCCGGGGTCGACGTGCTGGCCGAACCCGCCGAGGGCCTCTCCAGCGACGTGCTGCTGGTGGGGGTCGGGCCGTTCGCGTCGATGGCGCTGTCGGTCGCCGAACGCCTCCGCAAGCAGGGCATCGGCGTGACCGTGGTCGATCCCCGCTGGGTCCTGCCGGTGCCGCCCGT
>JAQSXQ010000066.1 GCA_029256565.1 Mycobacterium sp. | reverse complement strand
CGAGCAGGCGCACGCCGACGTTGCGGCAGCCAATCTGGAACGCGCCGACGTCGCCGACCGCGTGGAGATCATCGTCGGCGCCGCTCTCGACACCCTGCCCCGCCTGGCCGCTCGGGGCGACGCGTTCGACTTCTTCTTCATCGACGCCGACAAGGAGAACAACTCGGCCTATGTCGACTGGGCCGTCACGCTGGCCGCTCCCGGTGCGGTGGTGGTCGTGGACAACATCGCCCGCTTCGGCCGGGTGCTGGACCCCGCGCCCGACGACGTGCAGGCCAGGGCCGTGCACGACATGTTCGTCATGATGGGCGAGCATCCGCGGCTGGACGTCGCCGCGATTCAGACCGTCGGCACCAAGGGGTGGGACGGCTTCGCGGTCGCGCTGGTGCGCGAGTGAGCTGAGGCGCTAGACCGCGGACTGCAGTCCGCGCGGGGGCACGGTGAGTCCGTCGACGGCGTCGGACAGGCTCGCCGACACCGCCTTCTCCGACATGCCCAGGCGCTCGGACGTCTCGACGACGGTCATGCCGCGGCCGTAGGTGAGTTCCATGCACTTGCTTTGCTGCGCAGACAGCTTCCCGTAGCGCCGTCCGGGTTGCTCGCCGCGGATCGCCGTCACCTCTACCGATGCCTTCCCGTTCGCGTCGACGTCGGTGCGTACGTGTTCGACGGCCAACCGGTGCGCGAGCGTCACCAGCCACGCCCCGGGTGAGAACGTGTCGGCGTCGAAGTCTGCGGCGGTCTCCCACACCTCGAGGTAGATGCGTTCCATCAGCGTCTCGCGCTCGATGGGATCGCGGACCAGGGTGCCGATGACGCCGAACACCCGCGAGGAGGTTCGGTCGTAGAACCTCAACAGAGCGTCCGAATCGCCCTGGGCGATGCGCTCGATGAGGGAGTTGAGAGAAGAAAGTCCTGCGGTCACTGTTGAGCCATTCCGTGTCAGCGTCGACATGATGCCGGTGTTGCCTCACAGGCCTGCGGTGGATACCCAACGCCGCCCGGCTCGAAACCTCGCGTGACCTCGTGTTTGGCGCGCCGACCGCTAGGGCATGGTCGGCTGGTGGGCATCAAAGTGCAGGGCACCAGCATCGAGATCGACCGTCAGGTCGCCGCACCGTCGGACGCCGTGTGGGACGTGCTCACCGACCTCGACGCGTGGCCGCAGTGGGGCCTTACCGTCACCGCGGCTCAACTCGACGAGGGTGACGTCCTGACCCTGGGCGTCACGGGTCTGGTGTGGACGCCGGTCGGCGTGCCGCTGCCATTCACGATCGACGAATTCGTGCCCGGTCGGTCGTGGGGCTGGCGGGTCGCCGGCGTGTCCGCGACGCGTCACGGCGTCGACCCCGTGGGTGACGGCTGCCGACTCTGGATGACCGCGCCGCTGTGGGCGCCTGCCTACCTACCGGTGCTGGGCTTGGTGTACTTCGCCAGCACGCCGGACGTGTACACCGGGGGCAGCGGCTCGAAGCCGACCTTGCGGGACTCGAGTTCGTCGGCGTCGACCAGCAGATCGAGCGTGCCCTTGCCGACGTCGAGCCGGATCCGGTCGCCGTCGCGGACGAACGCGATGGGTCCGCCGTCGACGGCCTCGGGCGCGACGTGGCCTACGCAGAGGCCGGTGGTGCCGCCGGAGAACCGGCCGTCGGTCATCAGCAGGACGTCCTTGCCGAGGCCCGCGCCCTTGATCGCGCCGGTGATCGCGAGCATCTCGCGCATGCCGGGCCCGCCCTTGGGGCCCTCGTAGCGGATGACGACGACGTCGCCGTGGGTGATCGTGCCGTCCTCGAGCGCGTCGAGTGCGGCGCGCTCCCGCTCGAAGACCCGTGCGGTGCCCTCGAACACGTCGGAGTCGAAGCCCGCGGACTTCACGACGGCGCCCTCGGGGGCCAGCGACCCGTGCAGGATCGTGATGCCGCCGGTGGGGTGGATCGGCGAGGTCAGCGCGCGCAGCACCTTGCCGTCGGGGTCGGGCGGCGCGATGTCGGCGAGGTTCTCCGCCATCGTCCGGCCCGTGACGGTGAGGCAGTCGCCGTGCAGCAGCCCGGCGTCCAGCAGCGCCTTCATGACGACGGGGACGCCCCCGATGCGGTCGACGTCGAACATGACGTGCTTGCCGAACGGCTTCACGTCGGCGAGGTGCGGCACCTTGGCGCCGACGCGGGTGAAGTCGGCGAGCGTGAGTTCGACGCCCGCCTCCCACGCGATGGCGAGCAGGTGCAGCACGGCGTTGGTGGATCCGCCGAACGCCATCACGACGGCGATGGCGTTCTCGAACGCCTCCTTGGTCATGATGTCGCGGGCGGTGATGCCGCGCTTGAGCAGTTCGACGACGGCCTCGCCGCTGGCACGGGCGTAGCCGTCGCGGCGCCGGTCGCTTGCGGGCGGTGCGGCGGACCCGGGCAGGGACATGCCAAGCGCCTCGGCGGCCGACGCCATGGTGTTCGCGGTGTACATGCCGCCACAGGCGCCCTCGCCGGGACAGATGGCGCGCTCGATGATGTCGACGTCCTCACGCGACATCAGCCCGCGGGCGCAGGCGCCGACGGCCTCGAAGGCGTCGATGATCGTGACGTCCCGCTCGGTGCCGTCGGTCAGCGTGGCCTTGCCGGGCATGATCGAGCCGGCGTAGAGGAACACGCTGGCCAGGTCGAGGCGGGCGGCGGCCATCAGCATGCCGGGCAGCGACTTGTCGCAGCCCGCGAGCAGCACCGAACCGTCGAGGCGCTCGGCCATCATCACGGTCTCGACGCTGTCGGCGATCACCTCGCGGCTGACCAGCGAGAAGTGCATGCCCTCGTGGCCCATCGAGATGCCATCGGACACCGAGATGGTGCCGAACTCCATGGGGAAGCCACCGGCGGCGTGCACGCCCTCCTTGACGGACTTCGCCAGCCGGTCCAGCGACAGGTTGCACGGGGTGATCTCGTTCCACGACGAGGCGACGCCGATCTGCGACTTCACCCAGTCGTCGTCGCCCATGCCGACCGCGCGGAGCATCCCGCGGGCGGCGGTCTTCTCGAGGCCGTCGGTGACGTCGCGGCTGCGAGGCTTGATGTCGGGTTGAGCGTCTGAGGGCATCCGTCGATTATGCGCCCGACCAGTTAGTAGTCCAAAACGATTTCGATACCCCTTGGGGGTATCCGGTACGGTGGGTTCATGACCTCCACCACGTCGGCCACCGGGCGCATCGCCGCGCTCGTCGCCGCAGCCGCCACCGCCCTCTTCGTGTCCGCCTGTACCGAGACGCCCGCGTCGGACGACCACGCCGGCCATTCGCAGGGCGCCGAGTCGTCCGCGCCCGCCGCGTCCGGCGAATCGCCCGCCGCCCTGCCCGCAGGCGTCAACGACGCGGACGTCGACTTCGCCAAGGGCATGATCCCGCATCACGAGCAGGCCGTTCAGATGTCGGAGCTGGTGCCCGACCGGTCGTCGGACCCCGCCGTCATCGAGCTGGCCGCGGCCATCTCGAAGGCGCAGGAACCGGAGATCAAGACCATGCAGGGGTTCCTCACCGAGTGGACCGGCAGCGCCGCGACCGGTCACGAAGGCCACGACATGGGTGCGATGGGGATGCAGGGAATGGTCGACGGGGCCACGATGGAGAAGCTGGAGACGCTCAAGGGCGCCGAATTCGACACACTGTGGCTGCAGTCGATGATCGGCCATCACGAAGGAGCCATCGCGATGGCCGAGACCGAGATGGCCGACGGTGCCGATGCCGACGCCAAGGACCTCGCCGCCGAGATCGTGAAGACCCAGCAGGCCGAGATCGATCAGATGAAGCAGATGCTGGGAGGCTGACGTGTCCGAGACCGTTGAAGTGTCCAAGATTGAGACACCCGTCGACGAGGTTGCCGCACATGGCTATTCGTCGAACAAGGAGAACTACGCCAAGCGGCTGCGGCGCATCGAGGGCCAGGTGCGCGGCATCTCGAAGATGATCGACGAGGACAAGTACTGCATCGACGTGCTGACGCAGATCAGCGCCGTCAACAGCGCGCTGCAGTCGGTGGCGCTGGGCCTGCTCGACGAACACCTCGGTCACTGCGTCAGTCACGCGGTCGCCGAGGGCGGCGAGGAGGCCGACAAGAAACTCGCCGAGGCGTCGGCTGCCATCGCCCGGTTGGTGCGGTCGTGACGGGCGTGGGGGCCGTAATGCGAAGCGTCCGATACGCGTAACGATCGTCTGGACCGAGGCGATCAAAGGGGCAGTTCAGCGGTCATTAGTCGGCTGCGCACCCGGCCCGATGCCGGGGCGTGACGGTCGTCGCGGGGATGGGTGGAGCCCCGCGCTGTGCCACACTGGGGTCAGTTTGGGTTATGGAGGTGGCTAGATGCCGCAAGGGACGTACGTACGGACGCCGAAGAAGGCGATGAAGAGGATCGCCACCGCGGTGTTCACGGCCGGACTGGTCGGTTCATTCGCGCTCGGCAGCCCATCTGCCTGGGCGGAACCGCAACCGGATCCGGCGGTGCCCGTGCCGCCGGTCGCGCAGCCTGCGCCCCCGGCGCCGTTCCAGATGCCGCGCATGCCGTGGGATCCGCCTGCCCCGCCCGTCGCCGATCCGGTGGTGCCCGCCACCCCCGCGCTCAACCAGTACGGCGCACCCGCGGTCATCCCCGAGGGGACGCCCGCAGGCCAGAACCCGACCCCGTACACGGGGGAGCCGGTGTTCGCGCCGCCGACGTTCAACCCGCTCAACGGGTCGATGGTCGGCGTGGCCAAGCCGATCTACATCAACTTCCAGCGCCCCATCGCCGACCGTGCGATGGCCGAGCAGGCCATCCACATCTCGTCGAGCCCGCCGGTTCCCGGCCGCTTCTACTGGACCAGCGACACCCAGGTGCGCTGGCGTCCGCAGGACTTCTGGCCGGCCAACACCACGGTGAACATCGACGCCGGTGGCACCAAGTCGAGCTTCCGCACCGGTGACTACCTCGTGGCGACCATCGACGACGCGACTCACACGATGGAAGTCAGGCGCAACGGCGAACTCGAGAAGACGTTCCCGATGTCCATGGGCAAGGAAGACGGCAAGCACGAGACCAAGAACGGCACGTACTACGTGCTGGAGAAGTTCCCGGACATCGTGATGGACTCGTCGACCTACGGCGTACCGGTGACCTCGGCCGAGGGTTACAAGCTCAAGGTCCAGGACGCCGTCCGCATCGACAACAGCGGCATCTTCGTCCACAGCGCGCCGTGGTCCGTCGGCGATCAGGGCAAGCGCAACGTCAGCCACGGCTGCATCAACCTCAGCCCGGCCAACGCCCAGTGGTTCTACGACAACTTCGGTAGCGGCGACCCAGTCGTGATCAAGAACTCGACCGGCGGCCTCTACACCCAGCCCGACGGTGCGTCGGACTGGCAAATGTTCTAGGCGCACCGCTTCAGCGACCCACCTCCGGGATGAGTCGTCTGCCTACCCCCTAATTTGCTCTGCCCGCTTTGCTCTGCGCTTTCCGCACGATATGGTCGTGCTGGGCGTAGAGGGAAGCGTGGCTGAAAGCAAACCGGTGGTGAAGGCAGTCAAACCGAAGCGAGGTCGACCTGCGGGCGGCAGCGCGGGGGAGACCCGTGCCTCCATCGTGTCGGCCGGCCGCATCGTCCTCGGCGCCAGAGGGCGCAGGGCGGCCACCGTGAGAATGGTCGCCGACCAGGCAGGACTGTCCAATACGGCGGTCTACTACTACTTCGCGGGCATCGACGACATCCACGATGCAGTGGTCGCGGACGTCTCGTCCGTGATGAAGCGGTCGGTCCGCGACGTCCTGAACCAACCGACGTTGCGCGCCCAGATTCGCCACTACGTCCTGGCGATGCGCCGCCTCGACGTCGAGGACCGTTCGCTGATGCCGTTCATGATGCGCGACTACCTCGACGTTGCGCGTGGACCCAAGCGCAAGCGCAAGGGCTCGCTGCTGCTGACGACGACCGACCTCATCGGCGCGATGGTGAGCAACGCCGTCGAGCGAGGCGAACTGGCCGCCGACGTCGACCAGCGCGCCATCGTCGGCCTGCTGTCGTCGATCCTGTGGGGCGTGCAGCTGTACGCGGGCTTCGCCGACGACGCCGACGCCGTGGCGCGGGTCTCCAACTACCTCGACGTCGTGCTGGCCCACGGCGTGGTCCGAGGTCCGGCGAAGTCCAACGCCCTCGCCGGCTGACCCGGCCTAGCGGCCCTCGAACTTCGACAGATACAGCCACGTCGGCCGGTACCCACGCCGCTCGTACAGCCGGATCGCGTCGTGGTTGCCGGGCAGCGCACCGAGCACCAGGTCCGGGACGCCGCGTTCGCGCAGGTGGGTCTCCAGCCGGTCGAGGAGATCGGAGCCCAGGCCGCTACCCCGGTAGGCGGGTAGCACGCTGAGCGACTCGATCTCGCCGATCCACTCGCCCGTGCGCCACGTGTCCGGGATCCAGGTGTCGCTGACGGCCATCACGTGCGCCAGGCCGTAGCCGACGAGGTCGTCGCCCACCGACGCCAGCAGCAGCAGCGTGCCGGACTCGTCGAGCAGTTCCTCGTACAGGCCGCGGCGCTGCTCCCACGTCTCGTCGTCGCTGACGTACGGCGCGAGTTCCGGCATCGTCTCGGCGTGGCGATGGTGCACGGCCACCCACAGCGGTGCCAGCGCGTCGAGGTCAGCGGCGGAGCCGGTCCGGATCTGCCAGTCGTTCCCCATCCGCCGAGACTACGGAAGTCGACGGATTATCGCGGTAAACCGTCAACAACCGTCGTCTCGGTGCAGCGTCAGCTCCAGATGCGCACGCGGGCAGCGGGTTCGAGATACAGCCCATCGGACTCCCCGACGCCGAACGCGTCGTAGTAGGCGTCCATGTTGCGGACCACGCCGTTGCAGCGGAACTCCGGCGGTGAGTGCGGGTCGATTGCGAGCCGGCGGATCGCCTCGGCGTCGCGGGACTTGGTGCGCCACACCTGCGCCCAGCCGTAGAAGACGCGCTGTACGCCGGTCAGCCCATCGATGACCGGTGCTTCCTTGCCGTTCAGTGAGATCTGGTACGCCAGCAGCGCAATCGACAACCCGCCGAGATCGCCGATGTTCTCACCGACCGTGAAGGCGCCGTTGACGTGATGCTTGGGTTCCAGCCCGCGCGGCGTGAAGGTCTCGTACTGGTCGATCAGCGCCTTGGTGCGCACCCCGAACTCGTCGCGGTCACTGTCGGTCCACCAGTCGACGAGGTTGCCGTCACCGTCGTACTTGGCGCCCTGGTCGTCGAACCCGTGCCCGATCTCGTGGCCGATCACCGCACCGATGCCGCCGTAGTTGGCCGCGTCGTCGGCCTCGGCGTCGAAGAACGGCGGCTGCAGGATCGCCGCGGGGAAGACGATCTCGTTCATCCCCGGGTTGTAGTAGGCGTTGACGGTCTGCGGCGTCATGAACCACTCGTCGCGGTCGACCGGGCCGCCGAGCTTGGCCAGCTCGCGGTCGGTGTCGACGGCCTGCCCGCGAATGTAGTTGCCGTACAGGTCATTGCGATCGATCGTCAGCGCCGAGTAGTCGCGCCACCGCGCCGGGTAACCGATCTTCGGGGTGAACTTGTCGAGCTTGGCCAGCGCGCGCTGCCGCGTCTCGGGCGTCATCCACTCCAGGTCGTTGATGCTGACCCGGTAGGCCTCGCGCAGGTTCTCGACGAGTTCGTCCATCCGCGCCTTCGCACCGGGCGGGAAGTGCCGCTCGACGTAGAGCTTGCCGACCGCGTCGCCCATCAAACCCTCGACCAGACCGACGCCGCGCTTCCAGCGGTCGCGGATCTGCTCGGTGCCCGACAGCGTGCGACCGTAGAAGTCGAAGTTCTCCTCGATCAGCTCGTCGGTCAGCAGCGACGCCCGCGCATTGATGACGCGCCAGCGCAGCCAGCGCTTCCAGTCCTCGAGGTCGCGTTCTGCCCAGAGTGCGGCGAAGGCGGTCAGGAAGTCGGGCTGGCGGACGACGATCTCCGCGACCTGCTCGGGAGTCGTGCCCAGCGCCGCGACCCAGCCGGACCAGTCGAAGCCGGGCGCCTCGGCGGCCAGGTCGGCGAACGCACGCAGGTTGTAGGTCAGGTCGGCGTCGCGACGCTTCACGACGTCCCAGTGCGCGGCGGCCAGCGCAGTCTCCAGGCCGACGATGCGCTCGGCGGTCGCCTCCCACTCGCCGGGCTGCGGTTCGGCACCGAAGACCAGGCCCAACATCCGTGCGATGTGCTTGGGGTAGGCCGCGAGGATCTCGGCGTGCTGCGGGTCGCGGTAGTACGACTCGTCGGGCAGCCCCAGCCCCGACTGCGAGAAGTGCAGCAGGTAGCGGGTGGAGTCCTTGGAATCGGTGTCGACGTACACGCCCGTGCCGCCTCCGACGCCGACGCGCTGCAGCGCCCCGAGCACCGAGGCCAGGGCGTCACGGTCCACGGCGAGGTCGACGGCCTCCAGTTCGTCGAGCAACGGCGTCACCCCGGCACTGGCAACCGCGGCCTCGTCCATGAAGCTGGCGAACAGGTCGCCCACCCGCTGCTCGTCGGTGCCCGGCGCTGCCTTCAGGTCGCTGGCTTCGATGATGATGTCCCGGACCTGCTCCTCCGCCCGATCGGCGAGCGAGCGGAACGCTCCGTCGGTCGCACGGTCGGCGGGGATCTCGTATTCGGTCAGCCAGCGGCCGTTGACGTGTCCGAAGAGGTCGTCCTGGGGACGTGCATCGTCGTCCACGTAGGACAGGTCGATACCGGATTTGAGGGCTTCAAGCGTCACTCCGCCATCCTGCCATCGCGTGACGGGTGCGCGCCGCCGCCGAGGTCAGGGCGGGCGTCGGCGGTGGCATGACGGCGGGGACACCGAGGGGTGCCGGGTACCCTCACGGCCATGCCCGACGAGCCAGCAGCAACGACCATCGAGGACGCAGGCGGTGGGATCACCCGTCTCGGCATCGCATCGGCCGTGCTCGGGGTCGTCTCCGTCGCGGCCGTCGTGCTCGCGTTCCTCATCTGGTCCGGCCACCGCAGTGACAGCGCCGAGCGGACCTATCAGACCGAGGTACTCCAGACGGCGGTCGACTGGACCAACGTCCTGATCAACATGAACCAGGGCAGCCTCGACGAGAGCCTGCGCACGCTGCACGACGGCACCGTCGGGCAG
>JAQSXQ010000065.1 GCA_029256565.1 Mycobacterium sp. | reverse complement strand
GCCGGGTCGATCTTCGCGTCGACGACGCCGATCTCGATGGCGCTGTCCACGCCGCCCGCGATCCGCTCGTGCTCGGCGGCCAGCTCCTCGTGCAGGGCCTCGCGGTCCTCGGGAGCGGCGGCGGCGAGCTTGCGCTTGTGCAGGATGCCGACGGCCGCCTTGGCGCCCATGACGGCGACCTCGGCGTCGGGCCACGCGAACACCTTGGTGGCGCCCAGCGACCGCGAGTTCATCGCGATGTACGCGCCGCCGTAGATCTTGCGGGTCACCAGCGTGACGCGGGGGACCGTCGCCTCGCCGAACGCGTGCAGCAGCTTGGCGCCGCGGCGAACCACGCCGCCCCACTCCTGGTCGACGCCGGGCAGGTAGCCGGGCACGTCGACGACGACGACGATCGGGATGCCGAACGCGTCGCACAGCCGCACGAAGCGGGCAGCCTTCTCGGCGCTCTCGGAGTTCAGGCAACCGCCAAGGCGCAGCGGGTTGTTGGCGAGCACGCCGACGCTACGGCCGGCGAGCCTGCCGAGGCCGACGACCATCGACGGTGCCCACTTGGCCTGGAACTCCTCGAACGGAGCATCCTCGTCGAGCAGCGCACCGATCAGCGGGTGCACGTCGTAGGCACGCCGGGGGGAGTCGGGCAGCAGCGCCGCGAGGTCGGTGTCGCCCGCCTCGGCCTTGCTGCGGTCGAAGTGCCCCTGCTGGCAGAACAGGCCGACCAGGCGGCGGCCACGCTCGTAGGCGTCGAGTTCGTCGTCGGCGACGATGTGGCAGACGCCGGACTTCTTGTGGTGGGTGTCGGGTCCACCGAGGGACGCCATGTCGACGTCCTCACCGGTGACGCTGCGCACGACGTCGGGGCCGGTGACGAACACGCGGCCCTCCGGCGCCATGATCACGACGTCGGTGAGCGCGGGGCCGTAGGCGGCGCCGCCCGCTGCGAAGCCGACGACCACGGAGATCTGCGGGATGTACCCGGAGGCGCGGATCATCGCCTCGAAGACGAGACCGACCGCGTGCAGTGCCTTGACGCCCTCGGCCAGCCGCGCGCCACCGGAGTGCCAGATGCCGATGATCGGGCTCTGCTCCTCGATGGCGGTGTCGTACGCGTCGACGATGTGCTTGCAGCCGTCGACGCCCATCGCGCCACCCATCACGGTGCCGTCGGTGCAGAAGGCAACGGTGCGCACGCCGTTCACGGTGCCTGCCGCGGCGAGGACGCCGGACTTGTCCCGCTCGTGCAGCAGTTCGACGCTGCCGTCGTCGAAGAAGGTGGAGAGGCGCAACAGCGGGTCGCGCGGGTCGAGGGATTCGCCTACGTTCCCGGGGGCTTCCGGATTGGCCACTGTCGTCATCTCAAGTCTCCTGGTTTCGTAACGCTTCGCTTCAAGGCGCTGTTGGTTTCGTGCCGTGCGTGCTTCAGTACTTCCCGAAGGCGAGAGCGACGTTGTGCCCGCCGAATCCGAATGAATTCTTGATCGCGTACTGGAATTTGCCCCGTCGGGGCTCACCGGCGACCACGTCGAGGTCGATGTCCGGATCGAGGTTGCGCAAGTTCAAGGTAGGCGGAACGACGCCGTCGCGCAGGGCCAGCACGGTGAGAACCGCCTCGACCGCACCCACTGCGCCCACCGAGTGACCGAGCGCCGACTTCGGCGCGTAGACCGCCGGCCTGTTGCTGCCGAGGGCGTTGTTGATCGCCTTGCCCTCCGCCACGTCGCCGACCGAGGTTCCGGTCGCATGCGCGTTGACGTGGTCGATGTCGCCGGGAGTGAGCCCGGCGAGTTGGATGGCCCGCGTGATCGCCCTGCCGGCCTGCTCCCCGGACGGGTCGGGTGCCACGATGTGGTACCCGTCGGACGTCACGGCCGCGCCCATCAGTCGGGCGAGGATGTTCGCACCGCGTGCCTTGGCGTGCTCCTCGGTCTCGATGACCATGAGCGCGCCACCTTCGCCGAAGACGAAGCCGTTGCGGTCCTTGTCGAACGGGCGGCACGCACCCGCCGGGTCGTCGTTGGTCGTGGACAACACGATGCGCATCTGCGCGAATGCGGCGATCGGCACCGCTTCGATGCGGGTCTCGAGCCCGCCGCATATCGCGATGTCGGCATCACCGACGACGATGCTGCGCCAGGCGTTGGCGATGCCCTCCGAACCGGATGCGCACGCCGACACTGGCGTCACCACACCCGCCCGAGCGTTGCGCTCGAGCCCCACCGTCGCGGCGGGGGAGTTCGGCATGTACGTCTGCACGGCCATCGGGGAGACGCCCTCGAGGCCCTTCTCCCGCATGCCGTCATAGGCGTACAGCAGTTCTTCACTGGAACCCATGCCCGTGCCGATCGACACCATCAGACGCTTGGTGTCGACCTCAGGCGAGCCGGCGTGTTCCCACGCTCGCCTGCCGATCACGGTGGCCATCTTCTGGAGGTAGGAGAACCGTCCCTGCTCCTCGGGTGACAGGTCCCCGTTGAAGTCCTCCAGGAGATGCCCGCCGATGCGGACGGGCAGGTCGTACAGGTCGATGAAGTCGTCGTCCAGCGTGCGGATGCCACTGTTTCCGTCGAGGAGACGCTTCCAGGTGCCCTCGGCGTCGGTCGCCAACGCGGTCGTCATGGCGAAACCAGTGACGACCACGTTGGGCAAACCGTCTGACGACATTCCTGCCATTACTGCTAAGACACTCCCTCTAGATCCGGCGACGGTCAGTAGCGACCGAAGGCCAGAGCGACATTGTGTCCACCGAAACCGAACGAGTTGTTGATGGCGTACTGGTAGTCGCCATACCGAGGCTCACCCGCGACGACATCGAGATCGATCTCGGGGTCGGGCGTCTCGTAGTTCAGTGTCGGCGGGATGACGCCGTCACGCAGCGCAAGGACCGTCAGGATCGACTCCAGTGCGCCGACGGCGCCGATCGAGTGGCCGAGCGCCGACTTCGGGGCGTACACCGCGGCGTTCTCCACACCGGCGTTCCGGATGGCGTTGGCCTCGGCGACGTCGCCGATCGAGGTGGACGTGGCGTGCGCGTTGACGTGGTCGATGTCCGACGGCGACAGGCCGGCGGTCTCCATCGCACGCTTCATCGCGCTGGCGGCCCGAAGACCGTCCGGTGCCGGCGCCACCATGTGGTACGCGTCCGACGAGATGCCTGCGCCCATCACTCTGGCCAGCGGCTTGGCGCCGCGAGCCAGGGCGTGCTCCTCGGTCTCGATGACCATGAGTGCGCCTGCCTCGCCGAAGACGAAGCCGTCGCGGTCCTTGTCGAACGGACGCGACGCGGCCTCCGGGTCCTCGTTGCGGGTCGACATCGCGCGCATCATCGAGAACGCCGCGATCGGCAGCGCCTCGATACCGCCTTCGACGCCACCGCAGACCGCGATGTCCGCGTCACCCATGACGATCTGACGCCACGCGTGGGCGATGCCCTCCGAGCCCGACGAACACGCCGACACCGGGGTGATGACCCCGGCCCGCGCGCCCAGCTCGAGGCCGACGACTGCGGCGGCACCGTTGGGCATCACCATCTGAACGGCCAGGGGGGACACCGTACATCTCGACGATCTTCTCGCCGCCACCGAGGCCGGTGCCGATCACGACCGAGAACCGGTCGGGATCGACCTCCGGACGCCCGATGCTGTCCCACAGCTGGTTGCCGAGGTACTTCGACATCCGCTGCACGTAGGACATGCGTCGCATCTCGAGGCGGCTCATCAGAGGGTCGAGGGGCTCCGCGAGGTGCCCGCCGATCTTGACGGCCAAGTCCCACTTCTCGACGAAGTCGTCCTCGAGAATGCGGATGCCGCTCTGTCCTGCCAGCAGTCCCTTCCACGTGCTCTCGATGTCCGGTGCGATCGAGGTGGTCGCCGTGACGGCGGTCACGACGACGTTGGGGAAACCGCCGTTAGCAGTGGAAGGGCGGGTCACGAGGTGAACTTGTCGCGCAGTGCTGCGGCTGCCTCGGGGTTCTCTTCCTCGAGCTTCTGGATGTAGGCGACGACGTCACCGACGGTGCGCAGGCCCGCGAGGTCCTCGTCGGGGATCTTCACGCCGTACTTGTCCTCGGTCTGCACGGCGATCTCGACCATCGACAGCGAGTCGATGTCCAGGTCGTCGACGAACGACTTCTCCGGGGTGACCTCGGAGGGCTCGATGCCGGTGACCTCTTCGATGATCTCGGCGAGACCGGAGATGATTTCCTGCTGAGTGGCGGCCACGATGGCTCCTTCTGTTTCTTGATGATCGGCTCTCCACGGTGGAGAGCCGTTGTCACGCCTTGAAGACGTTGTGGTGCGGTCTGGCGGGCCCGGTTAGATCTCCGTGAGCCCGTCCAGGTCTGCGGGGGTCTTGACGGCGTGCGTCGGCACTCCCCGAAGTTCTCGTTTCGCGATCCCGACGAGCGTCCCGGCAGGCGGGAACTCGATGATCGCGGTGACCTCGCGCTGACCCAGCGTCGCGGTGCACAGGTCCCAGCGCACGGGTCGGGTCAACTGGGCGACCAGCTTGGTCATCGCGTCGGACGCGGACTCGACCGGCTGGCCGTCGGCGTTCGACAGCAGGGTGGTGGACGGCTCGCCGGCGGTGACCGACTGCGCGGCAGCCGAGTAGCCGTCGAGCGCGGAGGACATGTAGTGGGTGTGGAACGCACCGGCCGTCGCGAGCTTGCGCACGCGCGCCTTCGCCGGCGGGTCTTCGACGAGCTTGTCGAGTGCGGAGATCGCTCCTGCCGCGACGATCTGCCCCGCGGCGTTGCGGTTGGCGGGGACCAGGTCGAGCGCGTCGAGACGGGCGAGCACCTCTGCCTCGTCGCCGCCGAGCACCGCGGCCATGCCCGTGGGCTCGGAGGCGCACGCCTTGGCCATCTCGGCACCGCGGGTGGCGGCGAGGGTGACGGCGTCGTCGGCGGCGAGTACGCCTGCGATCGAGTAGGCCGCGATCTCGCCGACCGAGTGTCCGGCCGTCACGGTCGTCTTGCCGTTGAGCAGTCCGCGCTTGGTGACCTCGTCGAAGGCCAGCAGCGTCGCGGCGACCACCAGTGGCTGAGTGATCGCGGTGTCGGTGATCTCCTCGGCCGTTGCCGTGGTGCCCAGCCGGACGAGGTCGAGGCCGATCGCCTCAGACCAGGAGCCCAGACGCTCCTGCGCGCCGGGCAGTTCGAGCCACGGGGAGAGCATGCCTGGGGTCTGCGATCCTTGTCCTGGCGCGAGCAGCGCAAGCACGGGTTCTTGGGGCACGGATTAAGAGAACACTGTGAAGACGGGTTTGTGCGGTGTAAGAGATTATGAACCTCGTCTTATGTTTTTGTGGGAAGTCCACAAAACCGCACGTGATGGGACATTCCCGATATACAGCCGCGACATCCGCAGCGACGTCACTGTCCGCGAAACGAAGTAGACAGCGGCGTCAGCTCCACCATGGCCCTGTTTACCGTGCTGGTGTGGGAGACCTCACGGCTCAGGCGACCGAGGGTCGTCGCGACCCGCAGGATGTACGCGTCGCGCGGCACCGTGGGATCCCTCCCCGTGAAGTCGGTGATGCGTTTCAGGCGGTAGCGGACGGTGTTTGGATGAACGAACAATTTGCGCGCGCAGGCCTCGATCGCGCCCCCTGAATCGAGGTAGGCGTCGAGGGTCTCGGCGAGCGCGGGTCCGGCGTCGGCCAGCGGTCGCATCACCTCGGATTCCAGGACGGCGATGGCCGAGCGGTCCCCGGCGAGGGCCCGCTCGGGCAGCAGTTCGCGAGCCGGAACGGGCCGCGGCCCGATGACGACCGGGCCGTCCCCGAACACGTTCATCAGGTCCGCCAGGAACCTGTCGGTCGGCGAGAGTTGGCCCGACACGATGGCCACCAACCAGGTGCCGTGCACGTCGGTCAGTGCGACGCGGCCGTGCCGGTTGACGATGGCGTGGACGTCTTCGCTGGTGTACTCCACCCGGGCCGGGTTGGGCAGGCCGACCACGACGGTCGCCGGCGCGGTGGCATCCCAGTTGAGCGCGGCGGCCTGCGACTGGAGTCCCGGGCCGATGTCACCGCGGACGACCGCGTCGACGATGTTGGCCTCCATCCGGGTGTCCCACGCGCCGCGCGCCTCGGCGGCGTCGGCGTACCCGGAGGCGGCGGCGAAGGCCAGATTGCGGCTGTAGCGCAGGATGCCGACGGTCAGCGCGGTCCGCTGGTCCTGGTTGCGTGCCAGCACCGGCACCGCTTCCTCGAAGTGCTCCATCGTCACCCGCACCATGTCCACGGTCTGGCGCAGTGCGATGCGACGGGTCAACTCCTGCGGCACCAGCGCGAAGGCCTCGGCGGTGTACCCCACGTCGCCGCGCGGGTCGCGCATCCACTCGGCGAAGTTCACCAGCGCCGTCTGGACGACGAGCTGGACGCTGGCCCGCTGCGACGCCTCGAGTTCGGCGAAGAACGGCAGCCGCTCGCCCATGACGTGGATCGCCTCGGTGGACAGCCGCCCGGAATGCTGCTTCACGCGTCGAAGCAGCGATTCCGGGACGGAGTCCAGCAACTCCAGCGACGACCTGCTGGCCGAGTCGTCGCCCACAACTTTGTCGGTCACCCCTAAAAGCTACGCCACCGTTCTGGCAGTTTCCTCCAAAGGCGCTCGACGGTGAAGGTCAGGCGCTCCCGGTGTCCTTGAACGAGACGCCTGCGGCCAGCACGTCGTCGATCTTGTACTGCTTGGCGGCCGCGACAGCCACCGACGGATCGATCTCACCGTCGCGGGCCAGCGCCGAGAGCACGGCGACCACGACCGACTCGGCGTCGGTGTTGAAGTACCGCCGCGCCGCGGGCCGGGTGTCGGAGAACCCGAAGCCGTCGGTGCCCAGGGTGACGTAGGTGTTGGGCACCCATGGGCGGATCTGCTCGGGCACGGCACGCATCCAGTCCGACACGGCCACCACGGGGCCCGCCGTGTCGGCGAGCACCTTGGTCACGTACGCCTGGCCGACCTGCTTGTCCGGGTGGCGCAGGGCCTCCCGGTCGAGCGCGACGCCGTCGCGGTTCAGTTCGCCCCAGCTGGTCACCGACCAGACGTCAGCGGCGACGTCCCACTCGGCGGCCAGCAGATCGGCGGCACGCAGCGCCTCGGGCATCGCCACGCCGGAGGTCAGGATCTGCGCGACGTTGCTGCGCTTCTCCTTCGCCGCCCGGTACCGGTAGATGCCCCGCAACAGACCCTCGGGATCGAAGTTCTCCGGCTCGGCGGGCTGAACGTAGGGCTCGTTGTAGATCGTCATGTAGTAGAAGACGTTCTCCGGGGCGTCGCCGTACATGCGCCGCAGACCCTCTTCGACGATGTAGGCGATCTCGTAGGCGAACGCCGGGTCGTAGGTCACCACGGCCGGGTTCGTCGACGCCAGCAGCAGCGAGTGGCCGTCGGCGTGCTGCAGGCCCTCACCGGTCAGCGTGGTGCGACCGGCCGTGGCGCCCAGTACGAAGCCCTTGGCCATCTGATCGGCGGCGGCCCACAGCCCGTCGCCGGTGCGCTGGAAACCGAACATCGAGTAGAAGATGTAGACCGGGATCATCGGCTCGTCGTGCGTCGCGTACGAGGTGCCAACCGAGGTGAACGACGCCGTGGAACCGGCTTCGTTGATGCCCTCGTGCAGGATCTGGCCGATCTCGCTCTCCTTGTACGCCAACATCAGTTCGGCGTCCACGGCGGTGTAGAGCTGGCCGTTGCGGTTGTAGATCTTCAGGCTCGGGAACCACGAGTCCATGCCGAACGTGCGGGCCTCGTCGGGGATGATCGGCACGATGCGCTTGCCGATCTCCTTGTCCCGCAACAGTTCCTTGAACGTGCGGACCGTCGCCATGGTGGTGGCGACCTCCTGGTTGCCCGACCCCTTCTTGAGCGCCTTGTAGGTGTCGCGCGGTGGGAGCTTGAGCGACTTCATCTTGGTGCGGCGCTCGGGCAGGAAGCCGCCGAGGGTGCGGCGACGGTCGAGCAGGTAGCGGATCTCGGGTGCGTTGGGCCCGGGGTGGTAGTACGGCGGGAGGTAGGGGTTCTCCTCGAGCTGATCGTCGCCGATCGGGATCCGCTGGGCGTCGCGGAAGTCCTTGAGGTCCTGGAGCGCGAGCTTCTTCATCTGGTGGGTGGCGTTGCGACCCTCGAAGTGCTTGCCCAGGGTGTAGCCCTTGATGGTCTTGGCCAGGATCACCGTGGGCTGGCCCTTGTGGTCCATCGCGGCGCGGTAGGCGGCGTACACCTTGCGGTAGTCGTGGCCGCCGCGCTTGAGGTTCCAGATCTCGGCGTCGGTCATCGGTTCCACCAGCGCCTTGGTGCGCGGGTCACGACCGAAGAAGTGATCGCGCACGTAGCTGCCGTCGTTGGCCTTGTAGGTCTGGTAGTCGCCGTCGGGCGTGGTGTTCATCAGGTTCACCAGCGCACCGTCGCGGTCGGCGTGCAGCAGCGCGTCCCATTCGCGGCCCCACACCACCTTGATGACGTTCCAGCCGGCGCCGCGGAAGAACGACTCCAGCTCCTGGATGATCTTGCCGTTGCCGCGCACCGGGCCGTCGAGGCGCTGCAGGTTGCAGTTGACCACGAAGGTCAGGTTGTCCAGGCCCTCGTTGGCGGCCACCTGGATGAGTCCGCGCGACTCCGGTTCGTCCATCTCGCCGTCGCCGAGGAACGCCCACACGTGCTGGTTCGTCGTGTCCTTCAAGCCGCGGTCGGCCATGTAGTGGTTGAACCGGGCCTGATAGATGGCGTTCATGGGCCCGAGGCCCATCGACACCGTCGGGAACTCCCAGAAGTCCGGCATCAGCCGCGGGTGGGGGTATGACGGCAGGCCGCCACCGGGATGGCTGTGCTCCTGGCGGAAACCATCCATTTGGTCGGCGGTTAGCCGGCCCTCGAGGAAGGCGCGCGCGTAGATGCCGGGGGAGGCGTGGCCCTGGATGAAGATCTGGTCGCCGCCGCCGGGGTGACTCTTGCCGCGGAAGAAGTGGTTGAACCCCACCTCGTAGAGCGCGGCCGACGAGGCGTAGGTCGAGATGTGGCCGCCTACACCGACTCCGGGCCGCTGCGCGCGGTGCACCATGATCGCGGCGTTCCACCGGATCCAGGCGCGGTAGCGGCGCTCGACGTCCTCGTCACCGGGGAACCAGGGCTCCAACTCGGTCGGGATCGTGTTCACGTAGTCGGTCGACGTGAGCGCCGGGATCGCGACGCGTTGTTCGCCGGCGCGCTCCAGCAGGCGCAGCATGAGGTACCGGGCGCGTGACGGTCCGGACCGCTCGAGCAGTGCGTCGAACGATTCGAGCCACTCGGCCGTCTCGTCCGAGTCGATGTCGGGTAGGTATGAGGCGACGCCTTCGCGGATGACGCGAACGCGATCGGGTTCTGGTGTGTTGCTTGAGTTTTGGGCCAGGTCCTGGCGTGCGAACTCGGTGGTCAACTTCCGCTCCTTGGTTGGCGGGTGCTCGGGCTCGTGGCCCTGGTGAACTGCTTGTCCATCGTCCTCCATCCTGCCTCACCCCAACCACCTGGGTCGTCGTAGCGAGATGACCGACGGTTCACCCGGCCGACCGGTAACGTCTGATGACCATGATCGGTCGACGGCTGCGGGCCGGCAGCCCGCGCGCCGCCGGCCGGGCGGTGGGTGTCGTGGCGGTGTTGGCCATGGTGGTCGTGGGCTGTCAGAGCGTGACGGACGGCTCGGCGACGCTCGACGGCTCGGACGTGCCGCTGTACCGCGCGTCGGCGTCGGCCTCCAGCGAGGCGTCGGTGTCGAGTTCCGTGGCGCGCGAATCCGAGCGTCAGGCGTCGGCGTCGACCGAGGCCGTGCACACCGCGTGCGAGGCCCTCAGCTCGAGCAGCGTCGACGCCATCGCCGCCGTGAACGTCTACGTCGGCGCCTACAACGAGGACTCGCCAGACGTCGTGGCCAAGGCCGGCCCTGCGATCGACGCGCTCAACCGCAGCGCAGACCTGGTGGAGGGCAGCGTCGCGGACCCGTTGACGCCGGAATTGCAGGCCTCGCTCTTCGGCTGGGTGGACGCGGCGCGGGCGCTTGCCGCCGCTATCGAAGGGGATGCGGGGGTCGACGAGTTCAACGCCGCGGTGACTCGGGTGAACGATTCGCAGACCGCCGCGCTGGACCTTTGCGACGCCGCATATTGACCAACTCGCGCGCCAGGCGCGTGGGCTGAGCCGTAGCGTGCAACTATAGGGCCGACGAAAGTGGGTGTCGGACCCGCTGGCATAAGGAGGACAGGGTGGTTGCGGCGGACTCGCCGAACTACGCCCAGAGGCTGGGCATCGAAAAGGACCATGTCATCCAGGAGCTTGGCTGGGATGAAGACAGCGACGACGACATCCGGGCGGACATCGAGGACGCCTGTGGCGGCGAACTCCTCGATGAGGACTCCGACGAGGTGGTCGACGTCGTGCTTCTGTGGTGGCGCGACGACGACGGTGACCTCGTCGACCGGCTGATGGATGCCATCACGCCGCTCGCGGACGATGGCGTCATCTGGGTGGTGACACCCAAGACCGGCAAGCCCGGGCACGTGCAGCCGGCGGAGATCGCCGAGTCGGCACCGACCGCAGGGTTGGTGCAGACCTCGTCGGCCAATCTGGGCGACTGGATTGCGAGTCGACTGGTGCAGCCGAAGTCGAAGGCCGCCAGCCGGAGGTGAGTGGCGCTGCTTGAGGCAGGCACCCGCGCGCCGGACTTCACGCTGAAGGATCAGGCGGGCCAGCCCGTCACCCTGAGCGCCTTCCGCGGGTCGCACAACGTCCTGCTCGTGTTCTTCCCGCTGGCGTTCACCCCGGTCTGCCAGGGCGAGCTGGGGGAGATCCGCGACCATCTGGGCGACTTCCAGAACGACGTCACCCGGACGCTGGCCGTCTCGGTCGGGCCACCGCCCACGCACCGGGCCTGGGCCGCGCAGAACGGGTTCACGTTTCCGGTGCTGTCCGACTTCTGGCCGCACGGGGCGGTGGCCGAGGACTACGGCGTGTTCAACCCGCAGACCGGCTACCCGAACCGCGGCACGTTCGTCGTCGACGCGTCCGGAGTCATCGCGTTCGCGGAGATGAAGCAGCCGGGGGAACTGCGCGATCGGGCGGTGTGGACCGAGGCGCTGGCGGCCCTGCCTGCCAGCTGAGGGGATTTCCGGTGACGCCTCGTCGCCGTGTAGCCTCCCCCGAGCACGGGCGTGTAGCTCAGTGGTAGAGCTCTGGTTTTACACACCAGCGGTCGGGGGTTCGAAACCCTCCGCGCCCACCATCAAAACCCCAGCTCAGACTTTCCTAGCCCGGGCTCTGGGCGATTTTCAAAACCCCCGGTGTGCCAAGAGTGTGCCAAGAGGTTTCGAACGGGTGAGCCCAACAGGCCGTGGACGTGACCTGCACGCGGAGGCACGAGCTGGTTGTAAGGCACCCAGACGATCCGCTTACTGAAGTTAGATGCGTCTTCTGACTTCACGTAGGCAAATAAGTGAAGTTAGACTGCGGTGGTGACTTCACTTAGCTCTGTCACTCACGAGGACGTCCGTTGGGAGCCGCAGAGCAGGAGGCATGCGGGGCGAGCGCTGCCCCAGTACGGCACCTATCACCCCACGGTGCCCGCCAACGTTGCCGATCTAGTTTTGGAGCTGCCATCATTTGTGTTGGCCGACGCTGAGTCAGCCAGCCGCGAAATTGCACGATTTGACGCCGAACTCGGCGGCGAGATCGCTCCGTTCGCATCAGTGCTGCTGCGGTCGGAATCCGCCGCGAGTTCGCAGATCGAGAACCTGACCGCCTCGGCGCGCGCAATCGGTGAGGCCGAGCTGCCCGGTGGAAAGGCCAAGCAAAACGCGGCCATGGTCGTCGCCAACACCGCTGCGATGCAGGCAGCGGTCGCCCTGTCTGACACCTTGAACGCGGACGCTATCCGGACGATGCACCGCGCCTTGATGACCAACGATTCCCGCCACACCCCAGGCGAGTTCCGCACCGAGCCAGTGTGGATCGGAAGTGGGTCCACCCCGATCGGCGCGACGTTTGTCGGCCCGCGTCATGAGCGGATCCCTGGGGCGATCAGCGATCTGATCGCGTTCGCCCACCGGGCCGACGTGCCCGCGCTGCCGCAGATCGCGGTGAGTCACGCACAGTTCGAGACCATCCACCCCTTTACCGACGGCAACGGCCGGACAGGGCGCGCATTAGTGCAAGCGATGCTGCGCAACAAGGGATTGACGCAGCAGGTTACGGTGCCGGTCTCAGCCGGGCTGTTGGCCGACACCGACGCGTACTTCGCCGCATTGACGAGCTATCGCGACGGTGACGCCGCGCCGATTGTCGAGAGCTTCTCGCGAGCCACCATTCTGGCGATCGCCAACGGGCGACAACTGGTCGTCGAACTTCGCGAGATCCGGGAAAACTGGAACGGTGTGATCTCCGCGCGGTCCGACTCCGCGGTGTGGAAGGTCGCCGACTTGTTGACTCGCCGCCCGGTCCTGAACGCCGTACTACTGGCGCAAGAACTGGGCATCGAGTCGACCAATGCTCACCGCTATCTCAACCCACTCACGAAAGCAGGAATTCTCATCGAGACAACCAACGGGCCCCGCAACAGAGTGTGGCGTTCTCCAGAAGTACTCGCCGCGCTCGATGCTTTCGCCGAACGCGCCGGCCGCCGCGGTTAATCCACCGCTCAACTCGCTCCTCGGTCCTGTTGCTGTCGCGCAAAGACGGAAGTAGGCGACCACGTCGCCTTACACCCGCCGCGCATTAGGCCCGGCGGGTGCCTGCGGCAACGCGCTTAAGCGGTGATTCGGCACGCCAGCCGGGGGCGACTAATTTCGCATCTGCCGTTGTCCTCCGGCTCCACTTCGCCAGCGCAACTGTCACCTCGGGGCGCGGCGGTCACTTCTTAGTGGTTGCCGGGAATGGCTGTGGGCGCTGGCGGAGCTTTGATCTGAGGGCTGAAGGAGTTGCCGCCAGAAGGGCTTATGCGCTTCTCGGTGGGCGTGACAGCAGGCGTCGTCGATGGGGTTGTCATGGTGGTGCTTGACGGGCTCTCAGTCTCACCTCCACCGCAGGCGGTCAACGCCGCCATCGACATGAGGGCCGCAACACCAAGGACTCCTGCGGTACGGCGAGTGTGCTTTCTTTCCATGTCCGTCCATCCATCTCTAGTTGCTAAAAGCGAGAACAGGAGCTTCCGCTGCGGGGCTTGACGAACGCGCTCCGGACTGTAGGCGGTTACTAGCCAGTGTGGTTTGTGCCAGGGATGCCCGTTGGAGCTGGCGGAGCCTTCACTCCAGGACTGAAGGAATTGCCGCCACTAGGGCTTATGCGCTTTTCAGTGGGTGTGACGGCGGGAGCCGTCGACGGCGTTGTCGTGGTGGTGTTTGACGGGCTCTCGGTCTCACCTCCACTGCAGGCGGTCAACGCCGCCATCGACACGATGGCGGCGACACCTAGTGACGCAGCCACCCCGCGGTACCGGGGACTTTGCATATTGGAATCCGATCTGCGTTGAGTAACA
>JAQSXQ010000064.1 GCA_029256565.1 Mycobacterium sp. | reverse complement strand
GCCGCAGGTCGACGAGTTCATCTTCCCCGACGGCCACTCGATCATCGTGCTGTCCGAGGGCCGTCTGCTGAACCTGGGCAACGCGACCGGACACCCGTCGTTCGTGATGAGCAACAGCTTCTCGAACCAGGTCATCGCCCAGATCGAGCTGTGGACCAAGAACGACGAGTACGACAACGAGGTCTACCGCCTCGCCAAGCACCTCGACGAGAAGGTCGCCAAGATCCACGTCGAGGCACTCGGCGGATCGCTGACCAAGCTCACCAAGGAGCAGGCCGAGTACATCGGCGTCGACGTCGACGGCCCGTACAAGCCGGAGCACTACCGCTACTGATCGTCTCGCCGAACCAACCGGCGAGCGTCGTCTCACGGAAAGCCCCTGGCACACATCGTGTGCCGGGGGCTTTTCCGTCTTGTGGGGGGAAAGCACCATCGGATGCGGTGGAACTGACCTCGCGGCCCGGAATGATCATTAACATAGCGGCTCAGTCGAGAGTCGGGGGAAACGTCGTGGACGCATACGAGAGTGCGCGCGCACTGCTGCGCACGGAGATGACGATCGCCGAGTGGATCGGTTTGGCGGTGATCGTCAACGCGCCATACGCAATCCTGGGCGTGGCGTGGGCACTGTTCCACGCCGAGCGCTTCGCCGGGTTGACCGGCATCCACCTGGTGACGTCGGTCGTGGGCAGCGTGCTGGCGTGGCCGTTGCTCCTCGTCGGTGCCTGCACGGTGTGACGACCCGTGTCCGTTGATCCCGTCGAATCCTTCTCGGCGAAGCCCGATCTGACGCTGGAGCAATGCCGCATCACGATCGGTCGCCGCACCGCCCGTTGGACGGACGACGACGTCACCGCGTCCGACGCCATGGACTTCTGGGCCTTCGCCGCCGGCGCCGCCAACGTGGTCATGCAGTTGTCCCGGCCGCAGGTCGGGTACGGCGTGGTCGAGAGCCGAGTCGAATCCGGCAACCTGCTCGTACACCCGTGGAAGCGGGCGCGCACGACGTTCCAATACCTCGCCGTGGCGCTGCTGGGTTCCGACGACGATCGCGTCGCGTTCAAGGCGGCGGTCGACGGCGTCCACCGGGAGGTGACGTCGACGACGGCGAGTCCGGTGCGCTACAGCGCGTTCGACCGCGAGCTTCAGATGTGGGTCGCCGCATGCCTGTTCGTCGGCCTCGAGGACACCTATCAGCTGCTCCGGGGGGCGATGACGCCGGAGCAGTCAGAGCAGTTCTATCGGTCGGCCTGGCCACTGGGTACCACGCTGCAGGTCACCGACGACCAGTGGCCGGCCAGCCGCGCCCAGTTCGACGACTACTGGGTGGATGCCTGCCGGCGCGTCACCGTCGACGCCGTCGTGCGGAGTTACCTGCGGGACCTGTTGAGCCTCAAGATGATCAATCCCGTTCTGCGGCTATCGATGCGGCCGTTGCTGAAATTCCTCACCACGGGTTTCCTTGCGCCCGTATTTCGCGATGCACTTGGGATGGGCTGGGGGAGGGGACGGCAGTTCGTCTTCGAACGCCTGTTCCTGACCGTCGCCTTGGCGAACAGATTCCTGCCCGCGTTCGTCCGTCAGGGCGGCAGCTACGTCCTACTCGCGGACGTACGCCGCCGAATCCGCACCCAACGAAGATTGGTGTGACACATGAAGACCCAGGAAGTGCGTCAACCGGTCCGAGGCCGGGCACGTCGACTGCTCGGCCGCAAGGTCAGCGTCGAGGCGATGATCGAATTCGGGCTGTGGTTGGCGATTCCCCACATCCTGATCGGCCTGGGCTACGCACTGCTTCGATACGAGACCATCACCGCGCTCGAGGATCGACTGCAACCGCTGCTTCCCGCAGCCGCCGACCTCGTCGCGTTCGGAATGGTCGCGTCGCTGTGGCCATTGTTCGTCGTCGTACCCGAGCTGTGCTGACCGCGTAATGGCAAAATGGTCACAACGTCGTTCGACGACAACGACTTTCACGGTTCAGTATTGGAGCAGTGCGACGAAGCCGTTACATGAGCGACGTTATTTGTTACGGTTCGGCCATCATGGGTCGGTTGCTGGGGGTCGTCGTCGTCGCGCTGCTATTCGGAACTCTGGGGGCGTTGCCCTCGGCATACGCGGAGCCGGACCCGACCAACGACGTTCGTGACCCCAAGTACAACGAGGACGAGTACCAGGCGTTCTACACGCCGCCGGACCCGTTACCACCCGGCCGGCCGGGCGACGTGGTGCGCTCGGAGCCGTCGCGCCTCGTGCTCGAGCCGTCCGGCCAGCTCGGGGCGATCATGGCCACCGGTACCCGAATCATGTACCGCAGCACCGACGCCCGCGGCAATCCCATGGCGGTCACCGGAACCTACTTCGAACCGTTCAACGACTGGCCGGGGCAGGGTTCGCGGCCGCTGATCGTCTACGGCCCCGGCACCCAGGGCCAAGGCGACCAGTGCGCGCCGTCGCGACAGTTCAATCAGGGCATTCACTTCTCGCCGTACCTCGACATCGCGTTCAACTACGAGGAGCTGTTCGTCGCGACGATGGTGGCGCGTGGCTTCGCGATCGTGATGACCGACTACCAGGGCCTCGGCACCCCGGGCCTGCACACCTACGTCAACCGCGTCGCACAGGGCAACGCGATGCTCGACGCCGGCCGGGCGGCCATGCGCCTCCCGGAGACCTCGTTGAAGCCGGATGGGCCGCTGGCGTTTTGGGGTTACTCCCAGGGCGGCGGTGCGGCGGCGTCGGCCGCGGAACTCGCGTCGTCCTACGCGCCGGAGTTGCACGTCGTCGGAACCTACGCGGGTGCGCCCCCGGCCGATCTGAAGGAGCTGTTCCCCTACGCCGACGGCAGCGCGCTGGTGGGCGTGGTTGGGTACGCGCTGAACTCGGTCATCACGACGTATCCGGAGTTCGAGCAGACGATCCGGGACAAGCTCACCCCGCGTGGCGCCGACATGCTGGCGAAGGTCCAGGATCAGTGCGTCGCAGAGACCGCCACCAAGTTCATGTTTCGGCACCTGCAGCCCTACTTCAAGGACGACATCTTCGCCACGGTGGAGCGGGAGCCGTTCAAGACGCTGTTCGACATGCAGCGCATCGGCAAGCTCACCCCGAATGCTCCGGCGCTGATCCTGAGCAACCGGTTCGACCCGCTAGTGCCGTGGACTGCTTCCAATCAACTCGGCCGCGACTGGTGTGGGCACGGCGCCGACGTCCAATTCTGGACCAACGAACAACCGCCGTTCCTCAACAAGGCCGTGGTCAACCACGCCCTGCCGATGCTGGTCGATGGCGAGCGGGCCATGCAGTGGATCGCCGATCGCTTCAACGGTCTCCCGACGACGCCCAACTGCGGTCAGTTCTAGGGCGCGCCCTTCAGCACCAGATCCACTGCGGCTTCGATGACGTCGTCGTCGGGTAGCGCGCCGAACATCACCGTGGGGCAGGCCACCACGCCGGAGATCATCGAGGTGGCCGCCTGCAATCTCGGCCCCTCGAACACCTGGCTCAGCATGGTCCGGATCGGCCGTTGGCCGTCGCCGTTGATGCGATCCCGGATCGCGGCCATCTCGTCGACCGAGGCCCACTGGGCCATCACCGACAGGATCTGATCGAGCCGGAAGTCCGTCACGGCCTGCCTGAAGATGCGCAGTTCGCCGATCAGATCGGTGCGCAGGTCGCCGGTGGGTTCCTGATGGGGGAAGTCACCGATTGCGTCGAGCGCAAGCATGATCAGCTCCACCCGCGACGGCCAGTGGGTGTAGAGCGTGGTCTTCGAGTAGCCGGCGATCTCGGCGACGTGCGCGTGGGTCAGGGCGTCGGCGCCCTCGCCGGTGAGGACCTGCAATGCGGCCCGTGACACGTCGGCGCGCGTGCGCGCCACCCGGGCGTCCTGTCCTGAATCGGCCGATTCGGATCGGTCTAGAGGTGTCACGGGCCACCTCCTCGCCGTCGTGTGCACCGAAGGGCACAAAGTATCTAATGAACGCTCTGTTCAATAATGACATGAATGTTCACAATTGTACGTTTAGCGCAGTATTGGACGGGGGATTCACCGCGCGGGATGCGGGTCGGGTGAGTGGGTTCGCGTCGCGTCAACCGTCAGAAGACGCCATGCGTCGAGCGAAAGGCCATCAATGTCCGCAATCCTCTTCGGCTCCATCAGCACCCTCGCCGACACGTCGGAACTACAGCGACGTGCGTTCAACGAGGCGTTCGCCAGCCACGGCCTGGACTGGGACTGGTCCAGGGACGACTACACCGCCATGCTCGGCTCCAACGGCGGCGCTCAGCGCGTAGCCGACTACGCGTCCTCACGCGGTCAGGACGTCGATTCGTCGGCCATCCACGCCACCAAGTCCGAGATCTTCCGGAAGCTGCTCAACAGCGAGGACGTCGCACCGCGCCCAGGGGTCGTCCCCACGATGGAGCGGGCCAAGCAGGAGGGCTACAAGCTCGGCCTGGTCACGACGACGTCGACCGAGAACGTCGCGGCACTGCTCGCGGCGCTGCAGCGCACGCTCAATGCCGACGCGTTCGACCTGGTGGTGGACAGCTCCTCGGTCGGCGAGTCCAAGCCCGACCCGGCGTCCTACCTCTTCGCCCTCGAGAAGCTCGGCGAGGACGCGTCGAGCGCCGTCGCGATCGAGGACAACGTCGGCGGCGTGCAGGCCGCCGCCAACGCCGGCGTCACCTGCGTCGCCTTCCCGAACGAGAACACCAGCGGCGGTGACTTCAGTGCGGCCGCCGAAACCGTCGACGCGCTCGACGCCGACCGCATCGTCGAGCTGACCCGCGCCTGATCGCGGACCCACCAACCAGACCTAGGAGAACCTCGTGAGCAACATGCAGGCTCGAGTGACGAGCAGCGACAGGGCATTTCACGTCGAAGGATACGAGAAGATCGAGTACGACCTGCTGTACGTCGACGGCATCTTCGCACCGGAGCAGGAGGCGTTGGCCGATTGCTACCGCCCGTACGGCCGGGTGTTGATGGTCATCGACGAAGCGGTGTACGAGCACTACGGCGATCAAATCTGCGTCTACTTCGATCATCACGGCATCGCGCTGACGGTGATACCCGTGCAGATCCGCGAGACGGCCAAGTCGCTGGAGACGTTCGAGCGCATCGTGAGTGAGTTCGACTCGTACGGTCTGGTGCGCACCGAACCCGTCCTCGTCGTCGGTGGCGGATTGACCACGGACGTCGCAGGATTCGCGTGCGCGAGTTACCGCCGCAACACGCCCTACATCCGCATCCCCACCACGCTGATCGGCCTGATCGACGCCAGTGTGTCGATCAAGGTGGCCGTCAACCACGGCAAGCACAAGAACCGCCTCGGTGCCTACCACGCGTCGCAGAAGGTGTTCCTCGACTTCTCCTTCCTGCGCACGCTGCCCGAGGATCAGGTGCGCAACGGCATGGCCGAGTTGATCAAGATCGCCGTCGTCGGCAACGCGGAGATCTTCGGACTGCTCGAGCAACATGGGGCGGACCTGCTGCGCACCCGCTTCGGGCACCTCGACGGGACCGAGGAACTCCGACAGGTGGCCGATCGTCTCACCTACCAGGCAATCGCCACGATGCTGGACCTGGAGGCGCCGAACCTGCACGAGATCGACCTGGATCGGGTGATCGCATTCGGTCACACGTGGAGTCCCACATTGGAACTCACGCCGCCGGCGCCGTTCTTCCACGGCCATGCGATCAACATCGACATGGCGCTGTCGACCACGCTCGCCGAACAGCGGGGACTACTGTCGGCCACCGATCGCGACCGGGTGCTCAACGTGATGAGCGCGCTCGGCCTTGCACTCGACAGTGACTACCTCACCGCCGATCTGCTCGCCGCGGCCACCGACTCGATCCTCAAGACCAGGGACGGCATCCTGCGTGCCGCCGTCCCGGATCCGATCGGAAGGTGCCGGTTCCTCAACGACGTCACCGTCGACGAACTCGCCGACACGCTGACGTTGCACAAGAAGCTGTGCCTCGAGTTCGATCGTGGCGGGGACGGTGTCGACATGTTCACGCCGGCCACACCCGCTGCTTCACATGCCTGACGCCATGGCGACGCAGGAGACCCTGCCGGCATCACCGCGCGCGGTGACGCCGACGACGATCGTCGCCGCCGAACTGGTCGACGTCTGTGCGGAACTGGAGGCGTGGGGCGGGGCGCCGGCAGAGCTGCTGGATCGGATGCGCCGCGTGCGCGATCTGGCAGGCGGACTGGACCCATACCTGGACCGCTGCACGACCGCTGAGTCGCCAGCCTTGGCGCGGCTCGCCCGGCGGACGCGCGAGACGGACTGGGCAGGCCAGTCGTCCGGGCAGCTCGAGCAGGAGATGCTGTCGGGTCACGTCGAGGGGCAGGCGCTGAAGTTCCTGGTCCGGCTGTGCGGTGCCAGGCGAGTGCTCGAGGTCGGGATGTTCACCGGCTATTCGGCACTCGCGATGGCGGAGGCACTGCCGGACGGCGGATCTCTGGTGGCGTGTGAGGTCGACGCAGGCGTCGCGGAGTTCGCCAGGGGCTGTTTCGACGACTCCCCGGTGGGTGACCGCATCAGCGTGGAAGTGGGTCCCGCCATGGACACGCTGCGCCGGTTGGCCGCGGGCGTGCCGGAGACCGGGCCGTTCGACTTCGTCTTCATCGACGCGGACAAGTCGGGCTATCTGGGCTACCTCGACCTGCTGCTCGACGGCGACCTGCTCAGCCCTGACGCCGTCATTGCGGTGGACAACACCTTGATGCAGGGTCAGCCGTACACCGGGGTGGGCGTGACGCCCAACGGTTCGGCGATCGCCTCGTTCAACGAGGCCGTCGCCGCCGATGCCCGGGTGGAGCAGGTGATCCTGCCGCTGCGTGACGGACTGACGCTGATCCGGCGCATCCCGACGTGACGACGTCGACGATGACCTCGACCCCGGCGCCGATCACCGCCGGGGCCGAGGTGCGTCCGGGGTCCGCCGTTCGCACGCTGTTCGCCATCGCCGGGCTGTGCGTCACCGCGCCCATCAACCTGGCGGTAGTCGCACTGGCGCTCGCCACCAGAACGCCGCAACCCCGGCACGGAGACGGAACCGGATGCGCGAGAACGATTCTGATCAGCGGCGGAAAGATGACCAAGGCGCTGCAACTCGCGCGGTCGTTCCACACCGCAGGTCACCGGGTGATCCTCGTCGAGTCCGCGAAGTACCGGCTGACCGGCCACAGGTTCTCCCGGGCCGTCGACCGTTTCCACGTCGTGCCCGAACCCACCGCTCCCGGGTACGCCGAGGCGCTGCTGGACATCGTGCGCCGTGAGGGGGTCGACGTCTTCGTGCCGGTGTCGAGCCCTGCGTCGAGCGTGTACGAGTCCGACGCCCGTCGTCTCCTCGACGAGGTGTGCGAGGTAATCCATCTCGACTCCGGGATGGTGCGGCGAGTGGACGACAAGTCCGAGTTCTCCCGCACGGCAGAGGAGATCGGTCTGCGGGTTCCCGACTCCCGCCGCATCACCGATGCGCGGCAGGTCGAGGAGTTCGAGTTTCCCGAGGGTCGTAGTTACATCCTCAAGCGGGTCGCATACAACCCCGTCGGACGGATGGACCTGACCCGCCTGACACGCGAGACGCCCACCCGGAACGCCGAGTTCGCCCGGCGACTGCACATCGCCGCCGATGACCCGTGGATCCTGCAGGAGTACGTCACCGGCCAGGAGTACTGCACGCACGGCACGGTCCGCAACGGCCACCTGCAGGTCTACTGCTGTT
>JAQSXQ010000063.1 GCA_029256565.1 Mycobacterium sp. | reverse complement strand
TGCGCGCGGGCGCTCGACACATTGGCGATGTCGACACCGTTGCCGCTCCACGCGGTGCCCGAGAAGACGTTGCCGACCGCGCTCAGGTCCTCGGTGCCGCTCAGCAGGACCCCGGCCCGAGGGTTGTCGTGGATGCGGTTGTTCTCGAACGTGTTGTGGGTGCCGCCGCCGACGCCGACACCGATGCCGAATCCGCCGTCCGCCTGCGCGGGGGAGTCGGCGCCGACATTGCCGCCGATGAGGTTGCCTGCCACGACGTTGGCCCGCTGCGGGGTGAACGCCTCCTGATAGTTCGACAGCAGCGTCATCCCGACACGGTTCCCGCTGAAGCGGTTGCCCACGATCCAGACACTGTCGGAGGCATTGGCGTTCTCGAATCCCACCGCGTTGTTCTCGGCGACGTTGCCGGACACCAGGATGCCGCAGCTCTCGCACTGGCCGACGTAGATCCCGCTATCGGCCGAACCCGAGGCGTACGAATCGCGGATGACCCCATCGTGGGCATCGAAGGCGTAGAGCCCGTAGAGCCCGTTGTTGCTCGCGGTGACGTGGTCGATCGCGAACCGGTGAATGGGCGGGAACTTCTCGGGGTCGAGGTGGGTGTACCCGTCGACCCCGTGCGCCGTCGGTCCGTCGGCGTCGTGCAGACCCGTGATGAGCACGCCGTAGAACGTGGCGCGGGTGACGGTCAGGTTCTCGACGCTGACGCCGTCGGCGACGGCGACGACGCCATAGGACCGGACTCCTCCGCCGTCGATGACAGTGGCGTTTCGGTCGGTGCCGCGCAGCGTGATGTCGGGCTTGTCGATGAGCACCTGCTCCCCGTAGGTTCCGGGGCCGACCAGGACGAGGCCGCCCTCGGCGACCCGCGCGACGGCTTCGCCGATGGTCGCAGCATCTTCGGGAACGCGCACGGTCTGCGGTGTCACGTGGGTCGGCGCGGGAGCGCACGCCACGAAGCCGGCGGCCATCGTCACGGTTGCGATGAGCATCGCGAGCGGCGTCGCGAGGGCGCGTGACAGGCGGGTTCGGTTCAGCACGGAGTGGAGTATATGTCTGCTTTTCCGACGTCCTGGCCGGTGGTTACAGGGGTGAACCGCGGTGGTGAATGTCCAGGCGAAGATTAGGCTCCACGGCCGAAACGAGCGGTGCGACCTCGCGATGATGAGTTCGACTGCCTGCGAGAGGTCCCGTCTTTACCGGACGGAACCCGCTCCTCTCGCGCGTGATCGTTTCATCCCGCGAAGCCGAACTGCCGGGTTTGCGCGCCGTCGTTTCCCCTGTGCGGCGCGCGCTCGGTCGCGGCCCGCTTTCCAGGAGGAGAAGACCATGGACGCCACAAGCCTGAGGGTGCCCCGACGTTCCCCGTCCGTTCGACGACGCCGGGCGCCGCTGGCGATGCTCACCGCCGTCGCGCTCGTAATGGGTGGCGCGGTCGCATCTGTCGCCGCCGCGACGCCCGCGAGCGCAGCGTCCGCCGACGTCCACGGCACGGTCTTCCGCGACTTCAACGGCAACGGCGTGCGTGACACCGGCAACGGACCCCGCACCGGCCTAGCGAACGACAGCGGACTCCCGGGCATCTCCGTCACCGCGACCGACGCGCACGGGGTCGTGGTCGCGCAGACCACGAGTGCGAGCGACGGCACGTACGCCCTCACGACGAACGCCGCCCCGGGCACGCCGCTGCGGGTGCAGTTCGCCGGCTGGACGAGCGCGTATCAGCCGTCCGGCACCGCGGGTACCGGCGCCACCAATGGCACGAGCGTGCAGTTCGTCACCGCCGGCGCCACCGGCGTCGACATGGCCCTGAACATCCCCACCGAGTACGCCCAGGACTCCGCGCCTCTGCTGACCGCGATCCAGCGCGCCGGCGTGCCCGACCCGTCGACGGCCTCGGGGCAGTCCCCGTCGCTCGCGGGGCTCCCGTACGGCCAGAACTACACCACGCAGCCCGCCGGGTTCCCCGGTCGCGTCACCGTCGCGACGTTCGCGCAGACGGGGGCCATCGGCAACGCCGTCTTCCAGCCGTCGAGCAACAGCGCCTTCGTCATGGCGACCTACAAGCGCCAGTCGGGTCTCGGCGATCTCGGTCTCGGCGGCATCTACCGCGTCACCGACCTTCTCGCCAAAGACAACACCGTCCAGGGCGGTCGCACGGTGACCCCGTGGCTCGACGTGACGACGATCGGCGTCGATCTGGGCACCGTCCCCACCAACAAGCAGCGCGGACTGAACGGCCCCGCGGACGCGGCCCACGACCCCGATGCCTTCGCCCAGGCGGGCAAGGTCGGCTTCGGGGGCGCCACCCTGAGTGAAGACGGACGCACGCTGTACTTCGTCAACCTCCACGACAAGAAGCTGTACGCGCTCGATGTGTCCAACCCGTCGTCGCCCCCGAAGACGAGCACCTCGTGGGACCTGGGACTGGGCGTCGGGGAGCGCGCGTGGGCCGTGAACGCCCACGAGGGGCGCATCTACGTCGGTGTGACGCAGACCGGCGAGACGGCGGCCGGACCGCAGCCCGGGGAGGCGGCGGCGACTCTCGGGTTGACGGCGCGGGTGATGTCGACCTCCGCCGCACAGCCGGGCGTCTTCACGACGGTGCTCACCGCCCCACTCGGTTACGCCAAGGGACCGTACCATGCGTCCGGGGCCGATCCCAATGTCGAGACACAGCAGCGCCGATGGAACAGCTGGACCGACACCTGGGCGTGGACGGGCGGGAGCGTCGGCAGACCGGGCGGTGGGTGGCACATCTACCCGCAGCCCATTCTGAGCGGGCTGTACTTCGACGAGGACGGCTATCTCACCCTCGCTCTGCTTGATCGCACCTCGATCCAGGGCGGCAACCGCAACCTGTCCACGGACAGCACGCATCCCGGGCTGTTCGAGACGGGGTCGAGCGGCGACATCCTGCTGGCAGCCCCCACCGGTCACGGCGCCTTCGCGCTCGAGAACGATGGCACGGCGGGTGCGCGCACGGGAACGAACGGAAAGGCCGCGGAGGGTCCCGGCGGACGCGAGTTCTATGACGATTCCAGCTGGCTGGGTAAGGGTGTCCACCACGAAGTCGGCCTCGGCTTCGTCACAGGCCAGCCCGGCACCGGTGAGGTCGTCGCGACGGTCATCGACCCGCTCTACACGACGCGGCTCAGCGGTCTCGACTGGCTCAGCACCGGCACCGGCGCGATCCGCGCCGGATACGAACTGACCTCAGACGGCGGCGCAGGCCCGAGCAGCGACGGCGGCTTCCAGAAGGGTGGCGGTCTGGGCACCGTTGCCCTGCTTGCCCGCAACGCGCCGGTCGAGATCGGCAACCGCGTCTGGTTCGACGCCGACCAGAACGGCATCCAGGATGCCGACGAGCCGGCGATCGAGGGCGTCACAGTGCAGCTCTCCGCCAAGGGCGGCTCCACCCCCATCGCCACGCAGACCACCGACGCACAGGGCCTGTACTACTTCCGATCGGACCGTGACGGCTTCGACCCGAACGGCGCGTACACGGTGACCTTCGTGAAACCCACGCAGGGCTCCGTGTCGCTGCGTGGCGCGAACGCCTCCACGTTCGGTGCCATCGAGTGGTCGGAAGCCTCCTTCACGAAGACGGGTGTCTCGAGCACCACCGGTTCCGTGGCCGACCCGACCACGGGCGCGGCCGACGTGACCCTGCGCGGCCCCGGGATGAACACTCATGACATCGACGCCGGCTTCATCGCCCGGCGCTCCATCGCGGTGGGCAAGGTGGTCGACCCGTCTGGCGGCACGCCGGCCGCGGGCCAGACGTTCACCATCGCGGTGGCGGCCCGGACATTCCGTGGTGACCCGCTGACGCTGCCGCAGAGCACGTTCGCCCTGGCCGACGGTGCGACTTCACCCGCTGTCGCCGGGCCCGTCGGTGCAGGCGTGCGCGTGACCGAAAACGATCCGTCGACCAAGTCGGTGGCTATCACCGACCCCTCGGGGGCCGCGCACACCGACTGGTACGCGGTGCAAGGCACCGGCAAGACCATGTCGTTCCGTGTCGCGAACACGCTCTTCAAGCCCGGGTCGATCGAGATCACCAAGGCGGTCACAGGCGCGTTCTCGCTCTCGTCGCCCGAACTGGCGGATGCGGCCTTCACGGTTGCCTACTCGTACGCGGGTGGCTCCGGCACGACTACTCTGAATCGGGCGAACGGGTGGAAGAGCACCGTCGGCCCGCTCCCCTACGGTGCGCAGGTCACGCTGAGCGAGACCGCCAAAACGGGCCAGGCCGCTTCGGTCGGTTTCGGTACCCCGACATGGAGCACCGGTGGTCAGCGCGACGGGACCGCCAAGGTGACGGTCGGTGATGGAACGACCACCGCACTGACACTGACCAACCCCACCTCGAAGCTCGTCGGCGGTTTCGCCGTGAAGAAGTCGATCACGGGCTCGGCATCCGGTCGCGTGCCCTCCGGCACGACCTTCACGGTCGAGTACTCGCTCGACGCGGGTGTCACGTGGAAGGCTCTGGCGCCGGTCGCCGACGGCGGTACGGCCACCGGCCCGACGGACATCGCAGCCGGAACGACCGTACTGCTGCGCGAGGCTTCGCGCCCCGCGATCGTCGATGTGGGATGGCAGACCCCCGTCTTCTCGGGCGCGGGCGTGAGCGCGAAGCCCGACGGAACGGCGAGTCTCGTCGTCGCCGACGGCGTCACGGCCACGGTGGCGCTCGAGAACCCGACCGAGCCGCGCAACGGCCAGTTCTCGATCACCAAGGAGGTCACCGGTCCCGGTAAGGCTCTGGTGAACGGCGACCCCGATTACACGGTGTCCTACACGTCTCCGGCGGGATCGGGCACGCTCACGGTGAAGAACGGCAAGACGACTTCGTCTCCGGCACTTCCGACCGGAACCGTCGTGACGCTCACCGAGGTCGCACCGAGCGGCAACCTCCCGGCAGGGGCGTCGTGGGGTACTCCGATCCTGCGCGTCAACGGTCAGCGCCAGGCGAACGGGTCGACGATCACCATCGGTGACGGCTCCGTCGTCGCCGTCACAGTGGAGAACCCGACGACGGTCACACCGACCGTCGACATCCGCAAGGGCGATGGAACCGCTGCGACGGCCACCATCGTGCACGAGGCCGACACGGTCGCCGACGGCGAGACGTTCCAGCCCGGCGAGACACGCGACATCGTCATCCGGGCAACCAACACCGGACCCGAGGCGCTTCGCGAGGTCGTCGTCACCGACGAGACCCTCTCGGGGGCTGCCGTCACGAACCTCGTGTGGACGGCTCCTGACGGCACGGTGCTCACGCCTGTTGCCGGCACGAGCCCCGCCACGGCGCGCTGGGCGCAGACGTTCGGCTCCGGTACGGCGTCCTTCCGCCCGGGCGACGTCATCATCGGCCGAGCCACCCTCACGGTCGGCGCTGTCGACGCGGCGGCCCACCAGGACCGCGCAACGGTCTCCGGCGTCGGCGCCCTGTCGGGCATCACCGTCACATCCCGGAACGATTACAACGCCTTCGTCGGCGGCATCCAGATCATCAAGTACGACGGGCAGAAGAGCGACCCGGCGGTCAAGGACGCCTCGGGCGGCTGGGTCACCCCGGCCAAGCCCCTCGTCGATCCGGCCCAGGATGCGAACACCACGGCGACCGCGGTGGCGCTGCCGGTCGATACCGCCAGCCCCGTCCGGTGGGTTGTCACCAACACCGGTGACACCTGGCTGACGAACGTCACCCTCACCGACACCACGTTGACCGGCCCCGCCATCGGCGCGGACTGGACTGCGGACCTGTCGAGCGTGGGCGGGCCGAAGGACTACTCCTTCGCCCAGAGCGGCCCGTGGAAGGGACCTCTCGCTCCGGGCGCCTCCTTCTACGCCAGCGGAACGCTCACGATGCCGGCACAGAGCACGCATACTGATCGCGTCGACGTCGTCGGTACGGTCGTCGTACCGGCGACCGACGGCAAGGGTGTGCCCACTCGTCAGCCCTCCGTCGTCGGCGGCACGCCGGTGACGGCGAAGAAGGCCGACGGCTCACCCTTCACGGTGGCCGACGACGACCCCTTCAACGCCAAGACCGGCGTCGGACCCCTCGTCGACATCCACAAGGGAGATGGCTCGGGCACGACCATCGTGCACGAGGCAGACACCGCTCCCGACGCAGAGGCCTACCAGCCGGGCGAGACGCGCGCGATCGTATTCCGGGCGAGCAACACCGGTGACGAGCCCCTCGTCGACGTGAAGCTCACCGACCAGACGATCTCCGGTGGGGCAGTCAAGAGTGTCGTCTGGACGCTGCCGGACGGTACGCCACTACCCGCGATGTGGGACCCGGCGGCGCAGTCCTGGACGGCGACGTGGTCGGGTCCGTGGGCACCGGGTGCGGTCCTCACCGGCTCGGCGCAACTGACCCTCGGGTCTGCCTCGGAACCGCATGTCGACCGTGCCACGGTCGACGCGAAGGGCCAGGCCTCGGGCAAACCCGTGACGACCGACAACAAGTACCACGCCTTCACCGGCGGCACTCAGGTGATCAAGTACGACGGGCAGAAGCCCGATCCGGCTGTGAAGAACGCCTCCGGCGGCTGGATCACTCCCGCCAAGCCGATGGCCGACGCCGGACAAGACGCCAACGATGCCGACCACGCGGTCGAGTACCCCGTGAACAAGGCAGAGAAGGTGCGCTGGGTCGTCACCAACACGGGAAGCACGTGGCTCACCGACCTGTCGCTGATCGACACGACGCTTGCCGGTCCCGCGATCGGCGACGACTGGACAGCCGACCTGTCGGCGTTCGGCGGCCCGAAGGCGTACTCGTTCGCGAAGAACGGCGTCTGGAACGGGGCGCTGCCGCCCGGAGCGTCCTTCTTCGCGGAAGGCACGCTGGCTCTGCCCGCACAGCAGCACCACACCGATCGGGTCGACCTCGTCGGCACCGTGGTCGTGCCCGCGGTGGGCGCAGACGGCGTGACCCCGACCGGGCAACCGCTGCGCGCCGCCGACGGCTCCCTCGTGAGGGCCACGGTCGCGGACCCGAACGACCCGACGAAACGCGTGCCGTTCACCGTTCGCGACGACGATCCCTTCAACGCCAAGACCGGGGTCGGGCCCTTCGTCGACATTGAAAAGGGTGACGGTTCTGGTACGACGATCACGAATGACGCCGACACGATGGACGACGCGCAGCAGTACGCCGTCGGCGAGTCGCGGACCATCGTGTTCCGAGTCGCCAACACCGGTGACGAAGACCTCATCAAGGTCGCGCTGACCGACGCCACACTCTCGGGCGCTGCCGTGCAGTCGCTTGTATGGGCGCTCCCCGACGGAACCACGCTCGCCGCCCAGCAGCGAGACGGCGAGTGGGTGGCCCGCTGGGACGCGACCTTCACCGGAGGTGCCGTGTGGAAGCCGGGCCAGCTGATCACGGGAACCGCGACGCTGATCGTCGGCGCCGCCGGCCCGCACGTCGATCGTGCGACGGTGGACGGCGAGGGCGCGGCATCCGGAATCCCCGTTACCGATGAGGACAAGTACAACGCGTTCTCGTCGGGGATCCAGGTCATCAAGTACGACGGCAACAAGGCGGACCCTGCCGTCCGGAACTCCTCGGGTGCGTGGATCACGCCCACCAAGCCTCTCGTCGATGCGATGCAGGATGCCAACACCCGCAGTACCGCGGTGACCTACACCGCCGAGAAGGATGGCGTGGTGCGCTGGGTCGTGACGAACACGGGCTCGACGTGGTTGAGCGCGGTGGACCTCCGCGATGTCACGGCTCAGGGTCCGCAGGTATCGGCGTGGACGGCTGATCTGAGCGCATTCGGGGGCCCGGCTTCGTACGACTTCGTGT
>JAQSXQ010000062.1 GCA_029256565.1 Mycobacterium sp. | reverse complement strand
CAGACGATCTCGGCCACGACGAGAGCCGCCGTGCACGCCGCCGCCCAGCAGCTCGGCTACCGGCCGAATCTCGCGGCACGCAATCTGGCCCGCGGCGGCAGCGGCGTCATGCTCTACGTGGTCCCGCGCATCTCGCTCGGCGATCTGCTGATCGAGGTGGGCAGTCGGCTGACCGCGGCACTGGCCCGGCACGGCGTCGTGCTGTCGCTGCAGTTCGAGACCGAGGACGGTCGCAACGTCGTCGACGCGATCGCCGACCTCAACCCGATCGCGGTGACGACGGTGTTCCCGCTCGGCGGCGCGGCACTCGACGCCGTCACCGCGGCGGGCATCCCGCAGATCCACCTGGGCAGCGCACAGTTGCACGCGATGGGTGCGCTGCACCTGACGATCGGCGAGATGCGCGTCGCGCACCTCGCGGAGCGTGGCCACCGCCGACTGGCGTTCGCCTTCTCCGACGTCGAACCCGTGCGGCCCCTCGGCGAGTACTGGCTCGAGGGGCTGCGCGTGGCGGCCGCCGAACGCGGGCTGCCCGAGATCGTCACCGGATCGGTCAGGTCGGACGGCACCGATGCCGCCGACGTGGTGCGCGGCTGGGTGGCCGACGGCGTCACGGCGGTGTGCGCCGAGAGCGACGAGACCGCGATGGTCGTGCTGCACGGCATCCGGCAGGCCGGCCTGACCTGCCCCGCCGACCTCGCGGTGATGGGCGTCGACGCCAGGCCACTGGGCGCCGTCAGCGCACCGCCCCTGACCTCGGTCGGCTTCGACGCCGAGACCATCGTCGACGTGTCGGTCGCCGCCATGATGACCGAGCTGGGCTACCCGTCGGTGCGGGAGCCGAGCAGCGCGAACGTCGCGCACCTGATCCTGCGCGAATCGACCTGACACCGTTACACCGACCGCTCGAGTCGTAACCGTCGAATCCTTGTCCGAGCGCGTCCGCGGCGTGTAGCTTACGCGTGTAAGCAATCCCGCCAGTTCGACCAGAGAGGCGGACCACGTGACCGACTCGGCAACGCTCGACGCGACCAGCGACGTCTACTTCGACCCGTATGACGTCGACATCAACGCGAACCCGTACCCGGTGTTCGCCCGCCTGCGCGAAGAGGCGCCGCTGTACTACAACGCGCAGCACGACTTCTATGCGGTGAGCCGCTACGAGGACGTCAACCGCGGCATCGTCGACCACGGCACGTACAGCTCGGCCAAGGGCGCGATCCTCGAACTCATCCGGGCCGACTTCCCAATTCCGTCCGGCGTCCTGATCTTCGAGGACCCGCCGATCCACGACATCCACCGCAAGCTGCTGGCCCGGATGTTCACCCCGCGCAAGATCGCGCTGCTCGAGCAGAAGATCAGGAACTACTGCGTCGAGAGCCTCGACGCCGTGGTCGGCGCGGGCCGGTTCGACTTCGTCACCGACTTCGGTGCGGTCATGCCGATGAAGACCATCAGCGCGCTCATCGGCATCCCCGAAGCCGACCAGGTGGCGGTCCGCGACCACGTCACCGGCCAGATGAAGACCGAGGCGGGCAAGCCCATGAAGGCGGCCGAGGAAGGGCTCGTCTCCGGCGACATCTTCGCCGACTACATCGACTGGCGCGTCGACAACCCGTCCGACGACATCATGACCGAACTGCTCAACGTCGAGTTCGTCGACGAGCAGGGCGTGACCCGTCGCCTGACCCGTGACGAACTGCTCATCTACCTCAACGTCGTCGCAGGCGCGGGCAACGACACCACGACTCGGTTGATCGGTTGGGCCGCAAAGGTATTGGCCGAACACCCCGATCAGCGGCGGCAGCTGGTCGAGGACCCGACGCTGATTCCCAAGGCCGTCGAGGAACTGGTCCGCTACGAGCCGCCCGCACCCCACGTCGCCCGGTACGTGACCCGCGACGTCGAGATCCACGGCCAGACCGTGCCCCAGGGCGCGGTGATGATGATGCTCATCGGTGCCGCCAACCGCGACCCACGCCAGTTCCCGCCCGACGGCGAGGTCTTCGACATCCACCGCGAACAACGCGCGCACCTGGGCTTCAGCGTCGGCGCGCACTACTGCCTCGGCTCCTCGCTGGCCCGTCTGGAGGGCCGGATCGCGCTCGAGGAGATCCTGAAGCGGTTCCCCGAGTGGGAGGTCGACCTGCCGAACGCGGTGTTCTCGACCACCTCGACGATCCGGGGTTGGGAATCCATGCCTGCGATCATCGGATGACCACCGCGCTCGCGGTCCCTCGGGACTGGACCGAGATCACCCCGCAGTGGATGACCGCCGCGCTGGCGGACAGGCATCCCGACGCCGTCGTCGACGGCGTGACCGTCGGCATGCGCGACGACGGGACCAACCGGCGCGCGCGTCTCGCCGTCACGTACGCGTCCGGGTCCGGACCCGCGAGCGTGTTCGTCAAGGCGGTCGACCCCGACCACAAGGCCATGATCAAGATGACCAGCGGGCTGCTGCACGAGCCGAGGCTGTTCAACTCGAAACTCGAACTGCCGCTCGAACATCCGCTGGTCTACGCCGCGGTGATCGACGAGGCCGAGGAGGACTTCCTGCTCGTCATGGAGGACCTCGCCGCGCGCGGCGCCGACCCCCGCGACGCCACCCGGCCCCTGTCCGTCGAGCAGGCCACCGACGGCGTGCGTGGGCTGGCCCGCATGCATGGCCGGTTCTGGGGCCACCGCCTCGACCGTCCGGAGCTGGGCTGGCTGGAACCGTTCGTGCCGTGGGACGGCATGCAGTACGCCCCGTTGCCCGCAGCGCTCGAGCGCCTTGGCGACGATGCGCCCGCGTCGGTCCGCGCGTTGTCGATCGACGCGCTGATCGAGGACGTGTGGAAGCCGTACGTCCGCACGCTCACCATCGGGCCGGTGACGCTGCTGCACGGGGACGCGCACGTCGGCAACACCTACGTCGTGCCCGACGGCTCGGTTCCTGGCGGGAAGGAGTCCACGGTCGGGTTCCTGGACTGGCAGGTGGCGCGGCGCGGCAACTTCGCGCTCGACCTCGGCTACTTCCTGCAGGGTGCGCTGATCACCGAGGACCGCAGGCGTCACGAAGGCGCGATCCTCGAGGCGTACCGCGACGCGCTGGACCTGCCCGCCGACGAGCTGCCATCGCTCGACGAGGTGTGGCTGCGCTACCGCGCGTCGGTGGCGCACGGGCTGACGCTGTGGCTCTGCACAGCGAGCGCCGGCGAGCTGTGGCAGCGGCCGGACATCGCGCTCGCGCTCGCCCAGCGGTACTCCGCCGCCTACGAGGACCTGCAGACCGCGGCAGCCATCGCCGACCTCGTGTGATGCCGGCGAACTGGACACACGTCAGGCGATCGACGTCACCTCGTGAGCCACGCCATTTCTCCGTTAGCCTGGAACGCGACGGCAATCGAACGGGGAGCAACAGATGGCGATTCGGATACTGCCCTACGTGACGGTCGAGGTCGACGAACGTCTGCGCCGCCGGGTACGCCGCGTCGCGGACCGGGTGCGCCTCAACGTGCGGTCCTATCTCCTCAGCGCCGCCGACGACGTCGACACCGCGGGCGAGAAGGTTCGCGACCTGTGCGGCGCGGCCGTGCAGAGAGTCGACACCGTCGTCGACCGCGTGAACGACCGCATCGATCCCGCGGGCACGCCCGAGGACGACGCGGCACCGCAACCTGCGAAGGGCGCTCGGCTCGAAGCGGTCTAGCGGCGCCTCCTCTACCGTGTAGGTGAGGGGGCTTGTCGCAGAACCGATGAAGGGATGCCGAGGACGTTGCTGACCCATGGGCTGGTCGTCCTCCTGTCACTGTGCGCCGCCATCGCGATGGCCATCGGCATCGTCGTGCGCCAGCGCGCCACTCTCGACGTTCCGTCCGAAGATGGCGTCAGCGTCGTCATGTTCCGCACCCTGCTGCGCCGTCCGCTGTGGTGGGCCGGGACGGCCGTCGCCATCCTCGGCTACGTGTTCCAGGCGCTCGCGCTGATCAAGGGCTCACTGCTCCTCGTGCAACCCCTGCTGGTCTCTGCGCTGTTGTTCGCGCTGCCGCTGAGCGCGCGGCTGGCCCACCGCCGCGTGCGGCGCTCGGAGTGGCTGTGGGCGGGTCTGCTCACGACGTCGCTCGCCGTGTTCGTACTACTTGCCAGGCCCGGACCGCAGGCGGCGACCGCGACGCTGCCGGTGACCGCCATCGTCGCGGCCGTCTGCACGCTGATCGTCGTGATCTGCGTCGTCATCGCGGTGCGGGTGGCGGGATGGCAGCGCGCGGTCGCGGTCGCCGTCGCCGTCGGCGTGCTGTTCGGCGTGGTCGCCGTGCTCACCAAGGTCGTGATGCACACCCTCGACGAGCGCGGCCTGCTCAACATGCTGGCCACGCCGGCGCCGTACCTGCTGGTGTTCCTCGGCGTGTTCGCCGTGCTCCTGCAGCAGTCGGCGTTCCACGCGGGCGCGCTGCAGATGTCGGTGCCCACGATGCTGGTGCTCGAACCCGTCGTCGCGGTGTTCCTCGGCGCCATCCTGCTCGGCGAGGAGTTGAACGCCGGACGCTACGAGGCGATCGCGCTCACCCTCGCCATCGCGGCAATGACGGCGGCCACCGTGGCACTCGGCCGCGACGAGGGTGCCTACGAGGCCGAACTCGAACTGCAGATCGCCCGCTCCGGGTCCTGACTCAGCTCCGCGTCGAGGTGTAGTAGACGACCCCGTTCATCGTGACGTCGTCGTCGTTCGCCTGGGGGATCGCCGGGAAGCCGTTGTCTGCCAACAATTGACCCATCGGGGTGCCGATCGACGACCAGCCCCTGGAGTCCAGGTAGTCGCCGACGTCGTTGCGCTCGCCGTCGAAACCCAGCTCGTTGAAGTCGAGGTCGAAGCCGTGTTCGCGCCACTTCGCCGTTGCCGCGCGCATCTTCTCCCTGGCGGACTCGAGGTCGGTGTTCGCTTGATTCGGCACGGCCTCCGAACCCAGCCGGCTCCCCGGCGCGCTCAGCTCGGTGACGGCGTCGAGCAGGCGGTCCTGCGCCTCGGGCGGGAGGTAGCCGAACAGTCCCTCGGCGATCCACGCCGACGGCGCGGTCGGGTCGAAGCCGGCTGCCCGGAGCGCGGCGGGCCAGTCGTCGCGCAGGTCGATCGAGATGGCTCGCAGCTCCGCGGTCGGGGCGGCGCCGAACTCGGCCAGCGTCGCGCGCTTGAACTCGACGACCTGGGGCTGATCGATCTCGTAGACGACCATGTCCGAGGGCCAGTCGAGCCGGTAGGCGCGCGCGTCGAGCCCGGCCGCCAGGATGACCGCCTGCCGGATGCCCGCCTCGGCGGCGTCGGCGAAGAACCGGTCGAAGTAACGCGTCCGCGCCGCCATCGCGGCAGGCATGTGCGACAGGCCCCACCCGGCGCCGTCGACGTCGACCTCCGCGCCGGTGATCTCGCCCGACGCCCACCGTGTGAGAAAGTCCACACCGACGGCACGAACCAGGGGCTCGGCGAACGGGTCGTCGATCAACGGCTCGTCGGCCTTGGTCGCGATCGCGCGTGCGGCGGCGACCATGGTCGCGGTGGCTCCCACGCTGGTCGCGAGGTCCCAGGTGTCGTCCTCAGTACGTGGCATCGATCAGTCCTCCAAAGCGCAGTGAATATTTAGCTAGTATAACGAGTAGCCGCTCTGGCCCATTCCCTCACAGCAAACTCCCAGCTCAGCGACGCGGGGCATATCTTTAGTTTTGCTAACGTTGTTCCAGTTCGAGAGACCGACGACGCTCCCTCCCGACGAAAAGCACCGCAGACTAAGGACACGCATGTCTTCCGAGAACGAGCCTCTTACAACCAGCGAAGCGCGCCTCGAGCGCCGCATCGCGGACCTGTACGCCAGCGATCCGGAGTTCGCCGCGGCACGCCCCGACGCATCGGTCGGAGCTGCGGTCGACGGACTGCGCCTGCCCGACGTCGTCCGCACCGTCATGGAGGCCTACGCCGACCGGCCCGCGCTCGCTCAGCGCGCCGTCGAGTTCGTGACCGACGACGCCGGCCGGACGATCGCCGCCCTGGCGCCCCGCTTCGACACCATCACCTACGGCGAGCTGTGGGACCGCACCCGCGCCGTCGCCGCCGCACTGGCCACCGACGCCGCCGTCGGCGACAGGGTGGCCATCCTCGGCTTCACCAGCGTCGACTACACGGTCGTCGACACCGCACTGACCCAGATGGGCGCGGTGTCCGTGCCGCTGCAGACCAGCGCGCCGCTGGCGCAGCTGGCGCCGATCGTCGCCGAGACCGAGCCCACGGTGCTCGCGTCGAGCATCGACTACCTGGATGACGCCGTCGCCTTGACCGAAACCGGCCCCGCACCCAAGCGCCTCGTCGTCTTCGACGTCCGACCCGAACTCGACGACCACCGCGACGCCCTCGCGTCCGCGACTGCCCGGCTGGCCGATTCGGGCATCGTCGTCGAGACCCTTGCCGACGTCATCGCTCGCGGCGCGGAGCTGCCCGCGGTCGAGGTCGTCGACTCCGGCGATGGCGAGCCGCTCGGGCTGCTCATCTACACCTCCGGCAGCACCGGCGCACCCAAGGGCGCCATGTACCCGGCCCACAAGGTCGCCGACATGTGGCGCGCAGCCGCACTCGGCCACTGGGACGACAAGCAGGGCGCCATCCCGTCGATCACCCTGAGCTTCCTGCCGATGAGCCACGTCATGGGCCGCGGCGTCCTGTACGGCTCGCTGGCGGCGGGCGGCACCGTCTACTTCGCCGCGCGCAGCGACCTGTCGACCTTCCTCGAGGATCTCGCGCTGTCGCGGCCCACGCAGATGAACTTCGTCCCGCGCATCTGGGACATGCTGCACCAGGAGTACCTCAGCGAGCTGGCCCGCAAGAACGCCGCGAGCGCCGACGACGAGGAGGCCGTGCTCGCGGAGCTGCGCCAGAACCTGCTCGGCGGCCGCTTCGTGACGGCACTGACCGGTTCGGCCCCGATCGCACCCGAACTGAAGACCTGGGTCGAGAAGCTGCTCGACATGCACCTCATCGAGGGCTACGGCTCCACGGAGGCAGGCGCGGTGTTCGTCGACGGGCAGGTCCGCCGCCCGCCGGTGATCGACTACAAGCTCGTCGACGTGCCCGAACTCGGCTACTTCGGCAGCGACGTGCCACATCCGCGCGGCGAACTGCTGGTCAAGTCCGAGCAGCTGTTCCCCGGCTACTACAAGCGCCCCGAGGTCACCGCCGAGGTGTTCGACGCCGACGGCTACTACCGCACCGGTGACATCGTCGCCGAGACGGGACCCGATCAGCTGCGCTACGTCGACCGTCGCAACAACGTCCTCAAGCTGTCCCAGGGCGAGTTCGTCACGGTGTCCAAGCTCGAGGCCGCGTTCGGCGGCAGCCCACTGGTCCGTCAGATCTTCCTGTACGGCAACAGCGCTCGCCCTTATCTGCTCGCCGTCGTGGTACCGACCGACGACGCCGTGGCCCGCTATGACGCAAGTGAACTCAAGTCCGCCATCAGCGCATCGCTCAAGGACGCCGCCCGCGCCGCCGATCTGCAGTCCTACGAGATCCCGCGCGACTTCATCGTCGAAACCACCCCGTTCACCGTCGAGAACGGTCTGCTCACCGGCATCCGCAAGCTGGCATGGCCGCGGCTGAAGGAACGCTACGGCCCCGAACTCGAACAGCTCTACGTCGACCTGGCCGACGGACAGGCAGGCGAGCTGCGCGCACTGCGGCAAAGCGGCGCAGACGGTCCGGTGCTCGACACCGTCACCCGTGCCGCCCGGGCGCTGCTCGGCGCGGCGGCAGGCGACGTGACCGGTGACGCCCACTTCACCGACCTCGGCGGAGACTCGTTGTCCGCGTTGACGTTCGCCAACCTGCTGCACGAGATCTTCGACGTCGACGTTCCCGTCGG
>JAQSXQ010000747.1 GCA_029256565.1 Mycobacterium sp. | reverse complement strand
TCCTCCTGGGTCCACAGCGCACGCATGGCCTCGAGGTACTCGCGCAGCATGGTGCGACGACGGCCCGGCGGCACGTTGTGGTCGGCGAGTTCATCGGTGTTCCAGCCGAACCCGACGCCGAGCGACACCCGCCCGCCGGACAGATGATCGAGGGTCGCGATCGACTTGGCCAGCGTGATGCAGTCGTGCTCGACGGGTAGCGCCACCGCCGTCGACAGGCGCACCCGGGTGGTGACGGCCGACGCGGCGCCCAGCGAGACCCACGGGTCCAGGGTGCGCATGTAGCGGTCGTCGGGCAGCGACTCGTCGCCGGTGGTCGGGTGCGCGGCCTCGCGCTTGATCGGGATGTGCGTGTGCTCGGGCACGTAGAAGGTGGTGAAGCCGTGGTCGTCGGCGAGCTTGGCGGCTGGTGCCGGCGCAATGCCGCGGTCACTGGTGAAGAGAACGAGCCCGTAGTCCATGGCGAGAATTAGAACGTGTTTCAGTCCGTGTGCGCAAGGCCGTGCGCAGGTGAGCCCGCGCGACGGCCGTCGAGATTGAACACGCACGCCCCCGCGCACCATTACATTCCGTCAGATCCTTACCGGTGACCTGCGGGCGCCCGGTTGCTGATATGGCCCCATGACGACCGAACGCATCGCCGACCACGTCAAGTTCGCCTACTGGGTGCCCAACGTCAGCGGCGGCCTGGTGACCAGCGACATCGAGCAGCGGACCGACTGGAACTACGACTACAACAAGAAGCTCGCGCAGACCGCGGAGAACAACGGCTTCGAGTACGCGTTGTCGCAGGTGCGCTACGAGGCCAGCTACGGCGCCGAGTACCAGCACGAGTCGACCAGCTTCTCGCTCGCGCTGCTGCTCGCCACCGAACGCCTGAAGGTGATCGCCGCCGTCCACCCGGGTCTGTGGCAGCCGGGCGTCCTGGCCAAGCTCGGCGCGACCGCCGACCAGCTGTCCGGTGGGCGGTTCGCCGTCAACGTCGTCTCCGGCTGGTTCAAGGACGAGTTCACCCACCTGGGCGAGCCCTGGCTGGAACACGACGAGCGCTACCGCCGCACCGCGGAGTTCCTTCAGGTGTTGCGCAAGATCTGGACCGAGGACGACGTCGACTTCCGCGGCGACTTCTACCGCATCCACGACTTCACGCTGAAGCCCAAGCCCGTCAACACGCCGGAGCGGCCCAACCCCGAGATCTTCCAGGGCGGCAACTCGACGGCAGCACGTCGCAACGGCGGGCTCTACTCCGATTGGTACTTCTCCAACGGCAAGGACTTCGACGGCATCACCGAGCAGGTGGTCGAGGTCCGCGACCACGCCCGCACCGTCGACCGCGAGGTCAAGGTGGGGCTCAACGGCTTCATCATCGCGCGCGACACCGAGAAGGAGGCGAAGGACGTCCTGCGGGAGATCATCGAGAAGGCCAACAAGCCGGCCGTCGAGGGCTTCCGTAGCGCCGTGCAGCAGGCAGGCAACTCCACCGGCGACAAGAAGGGGATGTGGGCCGACTCGTCGTTCGAAGATCTCGTCCAGTACAACGACGGCTTCCGCACCCAGCTGATCGGCACCCCGGAGCAGATCGCCGAGCGCATCGTCGCCTACCGCAAGCGCGGCGTCGACCTCATCCTCGGCGGCTTCCTCCACTTCCACCGCTGGTGCGCGAGATCGAGGCGGCGGAATCGAGTTCGCGCGGCGAGCCGGTGCTCGCGTCCGTCTGATCGAAGCGATGGCGGCACGAGCGCTCGTCGGGACTCGCAGGCGCGTGCGCTAGCGTGGGTGGCGAATCGAGGAGCACAGGAGATTTCATGAGCTACCCGCCCGGTAACCCCGGATACCCGCCACCGGCGCCGACGACCCAGTTCGCCGCGCCCACACAGCAGTTCGCGAAGCCGTCGGAGCAGACGCCGACCGGTGCGAGCAAGCTGCCGCTGTACCTGAGCCTTGCCGTCGCCCTGCTGGGGCTCGGCGTCTATCTGCTGAACTTCGGTCCGCTGTTCACGATCAGCAACTCCGACTTCCCGCAGTTGGGCAGCGCCAGCGGCAGCACCACGGGCCTCGGCCTGGCCGTCATCGCCTCCGTCGTCGCCGCGTTGATCGCAGGCGCGGGAGTGCTCGCCAAGCAGAAGCCGCGCCGCGCCTGGGTGGCCATCGTTGCGACGCTGGCCTTCCTGCTCGTGCTGGCCGAGGTCATCAACGCACCCGCCGAGGTCAGCATCGGCTGGGCGCTCTACGTGATCATCGCCTTCACGTTCCTGCAGGCGGGTGCGGCCATCGCCAACCTCCTGCTGGACTCCGGCGTCATCACCGCACCGGAGCCGCGGCAGAAGTACGACCAGCAGCAGCAGTACGGCGGCTACTCACCGCAGCAGCAGTACTACGGTCAGTCACAAGGCCAGCCGCAAGGTCAGTCGCACGGGCAGCCGCAGCAGCTCGGGTCGCACCAGGGGCAGCAGCGCCAGGGCTACCCGCAGCAGGGCTACGGCTACGGCGGCCCGTCGACCGGCGGCTTCAGTGGCCAGGCCCCGCAGGGCGCACAGGGCGGGCAGCAGTCCGGCCCCCCGACCCCGCCCACCGGTTTCCCCGCCTACGGCCAGCCGCAGCCTCCCGGCAGCTCCGCCGACACGGGCCCGCAGGCCCAGGCGCAGCCGCAGTCGGCGCAGCAGCCGCAGTCGACACAGCAGTCCACCTCCCCGCAGGGCGGTCCTCCGCCGTCGTAGTCTCTAGCGGCGCGCACACGATCCACGCGCGCCCCTGCCTGCGCGAGGAGTGACCCGTCTAGTGGACAACCGGCCCGTCGGCACCCGCCAGGCCCGCGACCTGCTGAGGGTCGCGTTCGGTCCGTCGGTGGTCGCCCTGGTGATCATCGCCGCGGTCGTGTTGCTCCAGTTGCTGATCGCCAACAGCGACATGACCGGCGCGTTCGGCGCGATCGCGAGCATGTGGCTCGGCGTGCATCAGGTGCCCGTGTCGATCGG
>JAQSXQ010000746.1 GCA_029256565.1 Mycobacterium sp. | reverse complement strand
CCGAACCCAAGCTGGTCGAGACAAGCCGCAAGGACTTCGTCGCGGAGTACGAGGGCCAGTCGTCGGTGAAGACGGCCCGCACCATCGACCGCGCTCTGGGCGGCGTCCTGTTCATCGACGAGGCCTACACGCTGGTGCAGGAGCGCAACGGGCAGGCAGACCCGTTCGGCACCGAGGCGCTGGACACCCTGCTCGCCCGCATGGAGAACGACCGTGACCGCCTCGTGGTGATCATCGCAGGCTACAGCGCGGACATCGACCGCCTGCTGGAGACCAACGACGGTCTGCGGTCGCGCTTCGCCACCCGTGTCGAGTTCGACTCCTATGCACCCGACGAAATCGTGGCGATCGCCAAAGTGCTTGCCGACAGCAATGATTCGGCCCTGAGCGAGGAGGCGGCCAAGCGGGTGCTAGAGGCGGCGACACTGCTGGGTCAGCGGTCGCTCAACGGCAAGCCCGCCCTCGACATCGCAGGCAACGGGCGATATGCCCGGCAGTTGGTCGAGGCGGGGGAGCAGTGCCGGGACATGAGGTTGGCGAGGTCGCTGGACTTCGAGAGCCTCGACGTCGAACAGCTCAGTGAGATCAGTGGCCAGGACATGGCCGATGCCATCGATGCCGTGCACGCGCGGCTGAACATCAGCGGCTAGGCCGGGCATCCCATGGCAGGCTTCAGACTCACCACCAAGATCCAGGTCAGCGGCTGGCGCTTCCTGCTCCGCCGCGTCGAGCACGCGATCGTGCGCCGCGACACCAGGATGTTCGACGACCCGCTGCAGTTCTACAGCCGCGCAGTGTTCCTCGGCATCGTGCTCGCGGTGGTGATATGCCTGGGCGCGGCGCTCATGGCGTACTTCAAGCCCCTGGGCAAGCGCGGGGGCGACAGCCTGCTGGTCGACCGGACCACCAACCAGCTCTACATCGTGATGCCGAACACCGACCAACTGCGGCCGGTGTACAACCTCACGTCTGCGCGGCTGGTGCTCGGCAACCCGGGCACGCCGTCGGCCGTGAAGTCCGAAGAGCTCAATCGGATGCCCAAGGGGCAGCCGATCGGCATCCCCGGCGCGCCGTACGCGACGCCCGTGTCACCCGTCGCCGAGTCGACGTGGACGCTGTGCGACACCGTCACCAAGGCGGAAAGCACCAAGGCGGAAAGCGTTGCGCCGACGATCGATACGTCCGTCATCGTGCTGCCGCTGATCACCGACACCACGGTCGGCCCGATGCGCCCGGATCAGGCCATGCTGGTGACCTTCGACGGCGACGACTGGCTGGTCACCGATTCCGGCAGGCACGCCATCGACCTGTCCGACCGCGCCGTGACATCGGCCGTTGGCATCCCGGTGACGGCCAAGGCCACGCCGATCTCCGAGGGGCTGTTCAACGCGCTGCCCAACGTCGGGCCGTGGCAGCTGCCGCAGATCCGCGCCGCGGGCGCCCCCAACAGCGTCGGCCTTCCTACGACCTGGTCGCGCCGCCCGCCATCGAATCGAGCGACGTCGCGAAGATCGCCGAGCAGGTGTTCGTCTCGCCGCTGCCCGACGAGCCGCTGAAGACGCTGTTGCGTCAGGAGACCCCGACGCTGTGCTGGGCGTGGAAGCGCGAGCCCGGGGCCCAGGCACCCAAGACCGCGGTGATCGCCGGACGTCGCCTGCCGATCCCGGCCGTGGCGATGAACTCCGGCATCGACCAGATCGGCGGCGATTCGACGGTCTACGTCAACGGCGGGCAGTTCATCCGGCTGCAGTCGCCGGATCCGCGGTACGGCGAAAGCCTGTATTACATCGACCCACAGGGCGTTCGGTACGGCGTACCCAACGACGACACCGCGAACTCGCTCGGCTTGTCTGGTCCCCTGACCGCCCCGTGGCAGGTGGTCAGCCTGCTGGTCGACGGGCCCGTGCTGTCCAAGGAAGCTGCTCTGCTCGAGCACGACACCCTGCCCGCGGATCCGTTCCCGCGGCCTGTCGGAGAGGGCACGCGCGGCGGCGCGCAGCCCGCGGCGAATACCGGAGGCGGTTGATGACCACCAAGAAGTTCACGCCGACCATCAAGCGCGGCCCTCGCCTGACCCCTGGCGAGATCAACGTGACCCCGCCCGACGACCTCGGCATCGAGATCCCGCCGTCGGGCATGCAGAAGGCGATGCCCTGGGTCATGGGCGGCTGCATGCTCGGAATGATCGTGATCATGATCTTCACCGGCGTGCGGCAGCTGTCGCCGTACATGCTGATGATGCCGCTGATGATGGTCATGGCGACGGTCGGCTTCATGGCGGGCGGCGGTTCCGGCGGCAAGAAGGTGCCCGAGATCAACGCCGACCGCAAGGAGTACCTGCGCTACCTGGCGGGTCTGCGCACCCGCGTGACGTCCTCGGCGGCGGCTCAGGTGACGTTCTTCAACTACCACGCACCGCATCCCGACGACCTGCTGTCGATCATCGGCACGCACCGGCAGTGGTCTCGCCAGTCGAGTTCTGACTTCTACGCGGCCGTGCGGATCGGCCTCGGCACCGAGCCCGCCGTCGACCGGCTGCTCAAGCCATCCGTCGGCGGCGAACTCGCAGGCCCGCAGGCCGCGCCGCAGCCCCACCTGGAGCCGGTCAGCCACATGTGGGTGACGAAGTTCCTGCGTACGCACGGCCTGATCCACGACTGCCCGAAACTCGTTCAACTGCGCACATTTCCGACCATCGCGATCGGCGGCGACGGCGACCGCGAGGGCCTGCTGACGGCGATGATCTGCCACCTGGCGGTGTTCCATCCGCCGGACCTGCTGCAGCTGCGCGTCCTCACCGACACTCCCGAGGACCCGCGGTGGGCGTGGCTGAAGTGGCTGCCGCACGTGCAGCATCAGAACGACACCGACGCCGCGGGCGCGACCCGGCTCGTCTTCACCCGGCCCGACGGTCTCGCCGACCTGACCGCCCGCGGCCCGCACACCGCCGACTCGGCACCCGCCGGGCCGTACGTCGTGGTCATCGACCTCACCGGCGGCAAGGCCGGCTTCCCGGTGGACGGCCGGGCCGGCGTCACCGTCATCACGCTGGGCAATCACCGTGGATCCGTCTACCGCATCCGGGTCGACCCGGACGGCACCGCCGACGACAAGCTGCCCAACCAGCC
>JAQSXQ010000745.1 GCA_029256565.1 Mycobacterium sp. | reverse complement strand
CCACCGGCGAGCTGACGGACCATCTGCGCAACCGGCTGGCGCATTACGAGGTCCCGGCCTCGATCGCCGTGGTCGACGCGATCCCCCGCACTCCCTCCGGCAAGCCCGACCTGACTGCCGTGCGGGCGCACTTCGCCGACGACGCCGGGAGCGGCCGTGTCGGCTGAACCCCGCACCGTCGCCGAACTCGTCGTCGAGCGGGCGAACGCCAGAGGTGACCACCCGCTGCTCGTCTGCGACTCCGAGCGGCTGACGTACGCCGAGGCCGAACGCCGGTCGGCCGCGCTGGCCCGCGGCCTCATCGCACTCGGCGTCGGAAGGGGCACGCACGTCGGCGTGCTGTATCCCAACGGGACTGACTTCGTCGTCGCAATGCTGGCCGCCGCGCGCATCGGCGCCGTCGTGGTGCCGTTCACCACGTTCTCGACGGCCCGGGAACTCGCCGAGCAGCTCGCGCACGCCGACGTGGCAATCCTCTTGGCCACACCGCGGTACCGTTCGCACGACTACGCAGCCAAGCTGCGCGACGCACTCGGCGTGAGCGCCTTCGACCGACCACTGTTCTGCGCCACCGCACCGCTGCTGCGTCACGTGAACTTCGACCAGGACGAGGTCGCGCGCCTCGGCGTCGACGTCCCGGAGTCCCTGCTCGCGGCCCTCGGTGTCGACGTCCACCCGTCGGACGCGCTCGCGATCGTCTACACGTCAGGATCCTCCGGTACGCCGAAGGGCGCCGTCCACACCCACGGCTCGCTGCTGGCACACCAGCACAACCTCAACGGGATTCGCGCCCTGACGGCCGACGACCGACTGTTCTGCAACTCGCCGTTCTTCTGGGTCGGCGGGTTCGCCTTCGGACTGCTCGCCACGATGGTGGCCGGGGCGACACTGGTGTGCTCGAACGCGACCGACGCCGCCGAGGTCCTCGACCTCCTGGAGGCCGAACGGCCCACGCTGACCAACGGTTTCGCCGCATCCGTCGCGCACCTCGCGCGGCACGAGTCGTTCCCCACGCGGGACCTCACCTCGATGCGCCGCGGCAACCTGTACCCGATCATGCCCGCCGAGGTACGCCCCCGAGATCCCTCGCTCCGCCACGGCATGCTCGGGATGACCGAGGCGGGCGGCACCTTCCTGCTCGACGCCGACGAGTCCGACCAGCCCGAGGAACGGTGGGGGTCGTTCGGCAGGCCCGCACCGGGTTTCGAGGTCGCCGTCGTCGACCCCGCCACCGGTACCGCCGTGGAGGCGGGCGCACCGGGCGAACTCCTGCTGCGCGGGCCCTACCTACTGCAGCGCTACCACCGGCGCAGCCGCGAGGAGACCTTCGACGCCGACGGCTGGCTCCACACCGGCGACGTCGTGTGCACCGACCTCGACGGGTACGTGTACTACCTCGGGCGGCGCGGGTCGATGATCAAGACCGCAGGCGCGAACGTCTCGCCCATCGAGGTCGAGAACGCGATCAACCGCGTGACGGGCGGGACGGTCGCGCACGTCGTCGGGCTGCCCGACGGCGAAGCTGCCACGCCGTGTGGCTACCGTCAGCGAGGCGCCGTTGCTGGCCAGCGGCAAGGTCGACGTCCGGCGCCTGCGCGAGGCCTTCGATGACTGACACGGTCGACGCCCTCTTCCGGTACCGGGCCGAACACACGCCGGACAGGACTGCCGTCGTCGACCCGGACGGTCGAATCGATTACCTGGCACTGCATTCCGAGACGCGCGATCTGGCCGCGAGGCTGATCGACATGGGCGTCGGCAAGGGCACCCGGGTCGGATTAGTCATGCCCAACGGCACCGACTGGGTGCGGTTCGCCATGGCGCTCACCCGCATCGGTGCGGTACTCGTCCCGCTCAGCACCCTGCTCGCGCCCCGCGAGTTGGTGGCGCAGCTTCAGACGGCGGCCGTCTCAGCGCTCGTTGCGGTCGACGAGTTCCGCGGCCGCCGGTACGCCGACGACCTCGCCGCGGAACTGGCCGCCCCGGTGACGGAGCGGATACTGCTGCACCCGGGGCTGCCTGCGTTGCGCCACGTGTGGTCGCCGGAGGAGGTCGCGGGGACCGCCCCGAGCGACGACGCGCTGGGAATCGTCGATGCGATGGCCGGCGCCGTCACCCCGAGCGACCCGCTGGCGATCGTCTTCACCTCCGGCAGTAGCGGCGCACCGAAGGGGGTCGTGCACTCCCACGGCAGCGCACTGGGCGCGGTCACCGCCAGCCTCGAGCCGCGGTGCATCGCGGCCGATACCCGGCTGTACCTGCCCATGCCGTTCTTCTGGGTCGGCGGCTTCGGCTCGGGCGTGCTGTCGGCGCTGGTCGCGGGCGCCACGCTGGTCACCGAGCCCACGCCACGCCCCGAGACCACGCTGCGCCTACTGAAACGCGAGCGCGTCACCCTGTTCCGGGGCTGGCCCGATCAGGCCGAAGCCCTGGCGCGCCATGCCTCTTCACTCGGCGCCGATCTGTCGTCGCTGCAGCCGGGCAGCCTGGATGCGCTCCTCCCGCCCGAGGTCCGAGGCCGGCCGGGAGCCAGAGCGCGGTTGTTCGGCATGACCGAGTCGTTCGGCCCGTACTGCGGCTACCGCGCCGACACCGACATGCCCGA
>JAQSXQ010000061.1 GCA_029256565.1 Mycobacterium sp. | reverse complement strand
CCCTGGAAGTATCCGACGCCGACCTTCACCGTCGCGCTCGAGAGCTTCGGCGAGTCCACGTCGGTGACGACGAGGGACGAATCGAGCACCACCGGTGGGCTGTTCGGCGTGACGATCGGACCCACCGGGCTGGTGACGATCACCGGCGGCAGCCCGATCGCCGAACCGACGACCGTGACGGGAATGGTCTTCACGATCGTGTCGGGCTGAGCGATGCCGACGAATCGCGCGATGCACTCGAACACGCCCTGCACGAGACCGAAGATCCCAGGCAGATGCATGTCGGGGCCATCGGTGATGGTCACCTTGAACGAGTCGATGATGCCGCCCGCGGGCACTGCACCGTTCGGTGTGTAGGTGTAGGTGCCGTTCGCGTTGATCACGACGGTGCCGAACTGGCCCTGCTGCGTCACCGTGGCAGTCAACGGGTCGCCATTGGGATCCACCGCGTTGAGGTTGCCGGTCACGACGCCCGTCAGGCTCTGCCCGGTCTGGATGGGAACGGCGATGGGACTGCGATTGAAGAAGGTGTGGTGGATTTCCCTACGCACCCAGGCCAATACCGCCCACAGCCCCGGCAGGGGCGCAGGGGCGAACGGACCCGGCACGAGGAACGGGGTGAGCAGCGCGCCCACGAAGCCGGTGAACACGTTGATGATGGCCCCCGGTACGGCCAGCAGTGCCGACAGTGGATCGGCCGAGGGCGAGGGGACGATGAGCGTGTTGAACGAGGTGGCCTGAAATGTGCTCTCCGATGGCGGCGCCGGGTCGTCCGTCACGGAAAGCGTCTGCGTCTGAGGCGGACTCGGCGCGGGCTCGGCGTCCGTGCCTTCACCCTGCCCGCCGGCCGGCTCAATGCTCGGCTGGGTTGGCGACCCGGAATCGTTGTGGTCACCGTCGCCCGCGACCGGGTCAGCGGGAGCGCCGACCGGTTCCGACGTGTCGGCCGGCACCTCCACGACCGGTTCTGGCGACGTACCCGCCGGCGGTTCCTCGACGACCTCCGGCGTCTCGTCCTCCGGGCCCGCCTCGGTCTCCACCACGGTCTCGGTCACGGTCTCGGTCGACGTATCGACGGGATCCGCGTCGCCGGTTCCCGACGTGCCATAGGTCGACGTGTGCGCTCCACCCGAGCTGCTCACGTTCATCTCCGGCACGTGGCCACCGTCGTCGCCCGACTCGGACGCAGACGAAGACCCTTGCGACTCGTCGACGTCCGTCGCGTCGGGAGCGGAGTCAGTCGAACTCGATGACGCGGGCGCTGCCGACGCTGCGGGGCCCGCATCGGGAGAACCGGACGCCGCGGGCGAGTCGGAGTCGGACTCCGCGTCGGCGTAGGCCACGCCGGGCGACGTCGCAACGGCCATTCCGACCCCCAGCGACACGGCGAGAGCGCCCACACGGCCGATGTACCTCGCATAGCCGGTGTTCGGCTTCACCGCGTGCCGGCGTCCACCCGACGTCGAACCTTCGTTGACGAGGATCTGCTTGGCCGCCCACACCCCCGCCTGAGCCGAGTCGTCCCCTACGCGGTGCCGTGAGGTGTTAGCGCACATTCGATCGTCTCCAGGTGCTCGTGCCGTTCGGAATGAACGTTTTCTGGCAGCACGAAGAGAACCGATGACCGACCCAGGAGCGATGACGTAGCGTCGTCGCGGCTGAAGCCCTACCGCCCCCGAAGGTGCCAGCCGCTCACCGTTCCAACGTTGCTGAGCACGGTTTGCGGCCGCTCATTTTCGCGAGCGTAAATGGCCGACGACTAAGTCGGCTTATATTTCCGAACGTCAAAACCTGCGTCGTTGCGTTCGCAACCTTCCGGCTAACTGAGCTATTCGAGAACAGCGCTCAAGTGCTGGTGGATGCGCTTTTGACGGTGATGACAGTTACCGTCAGCGGCATCACAATTGCCTGCACCACGACGCGGTACGGCACAACCCTCGACGCAACACCGTCAGTCGACAGATCCCGGGCGGGCGGCATCATCCGCCGACGCAGAACGTGGATCACCCGCAAGACGACGTTGCTCACCACGGCGAACCCCCATGGCGACCATTACGACAGGGCGGGGATGACCTCGCGCTCGAAGAGTTCGATCCCGGAGCGGTCGTACGCCGCCTCGGGGAAGTAGAGGATCGCGTACTCGCAACCGAGGTCGCGCAGTCGCGTCAGCCGTTCGATGACCTGCTCGGGAGTCCCACTCGCCGAGTCCGCCGACGTCACGGACGAGAGCATCGCATCCACGGCCTCCGCATTCGCCTTCGTGGACTGGCGCGCCCGGATGCGCTCGACGCGGTCCCGTACCTCCGCCTCGGAACCTCCGACGACGGCGTTGAAGTTGGCCGACCGGACGATCGCGCCATAATCGGTGCCCACCTCGCGGCAATGCCCCTCGAGCACCTCCGACTTGTGCCGGAAGCCCTGCGGCTCAGAGGTGAAGTTGGTGTACTGCGCGTACTTCGCCGCGATCTTCAGGGTGACCTTCTCCCCTCCGCCGGCGATCCACAACGGAATTCCGTTGTCCTGCAGCGGTTTCGGTGCAACGATTGCCCCGTCGACCTGATAGTGCTTGCCGTCGAAGCTCACCCGGCCGTCGCGCCAGGCGTCCCGCATGATCTGGACACCCTCATCGAGGCGAGCCAATCGGACTCCCGCGGAGGGGAATCCGTATCCGTAGGCGCGCCACTCGTGCTCGTACCAACCACCGCCGATGCCCATCTGAACGCGCCCACCGGAGATGACGTCGGTGGTGGCTGCCACCTTGGCCAGGTACACGGGATTGCGGTAGCTCATCGCGGTACACATCTGACCGAGCTTGATGCGGGACGTCGTCGCGGCGTACGCGGCCATCAGCGACCAGGCTTCGTGGGTGGCTTCGTCCGTCGGTACCGGCACCGTGTGGAAGTGGTCGTACACCCACAGCGAGTCCCAGGGCCCGCCGTCGGCGTGCTGAGCGAGGTCTCGCATCACCTGCCAATGGTCGGCGGGCGGAATGTCGACGAGATCGAGTCGCCAACCCTGCGGAATGAAGAGTCCGAAGCGCACGAAGACACACTCTAGGCCTGCAGCTACGACCGAGTCGATGGCTTGATCACGCTGTTTCTACGTGCCGTAGCCGCTGCAGGCTGACACTGTCCCGCAAATCGTGCCTTCGGGATGAATGGTCTCTGCGGTGCCAGTTAGCCGAACTATTGTCTACACTCGGATCCATTCATTGATCGCGTTTCGATTACGAGGGATTTCCATGACCGTTCGCGCCAAGCGAGTACTGCTGACGCTCCTGTCGGGATCGGCGCTGGCCGTCGCTCCACTGACCTTTGCAACGGTCGTCGTACCCGCGACCAGCAACGCCGATGAGCAGAGCAACACCGCCTCCCAGGAAGAGAAGCCAAACGACGGCGGAGTTACCTGCCAGGACGGCCAGGTGGTCGACGAGCAGAACGGCAAGTGCGTCGCCCTGCTCGACGGCATCAGCAAGCAGCTTCAGGCTCTTCCCCCGCCCCCGTCGCTCTCTGGCTTCGGTGGCGGCGGCGGCGGTGGCGGCCTTCCGTCCCTCGGCGGCATTCCCTCGCTCGGCACCATCAATGCGCCCGACCTGGTCCTGCCCAGCTTCGGCGTGGACCTCGTGCCGGACCTCAGCATCAACCCGAATCTCGGACTCGGGGCCATCGCTGGCGCTGCTGCGCCGCGGCTGCCCGCCCCGCAGCTGCCCAGGGTCAATCCGCTGAACCCGCTCGGCCTCCCGCCGCCGCCGGACCTGACCCCGGGAATCCCCCTCATCTGACCCAGCGTCGACATCGAATCAGCCGGTACCCCCTCGGGTGCCGGCTGATTTCGCTTACGAACGGTTCAGACGACCAGTGGCATGGCGGGGCGGCAGCGTGCGATCGCGACGTGCAGCAGCGCGTCGTGCACGGACATCGCGGAAAGCACGTGCGATGCGCCCTGCCAACCACAGCTACAGGAGCCCTGCGAGCGGATCCGACCCTTGCGGACGACCGCCATACCTCCGGCGCGGGGCGCCTCGGCGTTGCGGCGACATCCGCCCGGCCGAAGAGCGAGCGCACCCAGCCGGCCCATCTCCTGCAGATTGAGGTCCAGGAGCGGGCTGGGACGGCCGACCGCCGCCACGTTCAACATGGTTGCCAAAGCTAGCAGAGGTATCCCAGTTCTGGGAGACATGGGTCACATCGTGCGCCGCGGAACGCGCCGATCACAGCATTGACAGCAAAGCGCGAGCGTTTCGCCCTACCGGCAAGGGCCGTTCGAACCAGCTCGGCGTTCCCGCGCAGGTCAACGCGCATTGCCTTGCGAAGGGCTCAGACCGCCGTCGCTACATCGATCGCAGCTATACGTGTCGTTCAGCGCAGGCGTCCCTGAACACCGTCAACCACCCGCTCGGCGATTTGCAAGCAACTCTAGATAGTTAGCCAGCTCCGTCGCTGCCGATGGCAGGCTCCCGTTCGCAGTGCGTGTCGGTAGCGTGCCGTCCTGTGCCGCGCTCGATGAAACTCGCCGCCAGTTCGCCGCATGACCTTCGCCAGATCCGTGCCGCGTTCGACGACCCGGACTACTGGCGGGCGCGCCTCGCCTTCGTCGAGGGTGGCTCCCCCACACTCGATACCTTCGAGACCGACGGCGCAGGAACGACCACCATGCAGATGACCATGCGCTTCGGCGGCGATCAGCTGCCGGGGCCGCTGCAGCGGCTGCGCCTCGGCTCGCTGCACCTCGTTCAGCACGAACAGTGGTTCGCCATCGACGGCACCACGGTCCGCGGCGAGATCACCATTCATGCGCCTCGCACGCCTCTCTCCGGCCATGGTTCGGTGACGATGCAACCGGTCGGAACCGGAACGGCACTGACGGGCACCGCGGAGGTCGACGTGAACGTGCCGATCATCGGCGGCAAGATCGCAGCCTTCGTCGCCGGACTGCTCGCCGACGGGATCGTCGACATCGTCCGCGTCACCGACACCTGGCTCGACGCTCACTCCTGAGCGACTCCTCGTGTCAGGACGGCTGACTAGCCTGGCGTCATGGCTCTCTCCAAGGACGAACGCGAAGCTTTCCTGGCCGAACCGCAGCACGTGGGTGCGCTGTCCGTGTCCGCCGGTACCGACCGCGGCCCAATGACGTTGCCCATTTGGTACCACTACACCCCGGGTGGCGAGCTGTGGGTGCTGACGGGTTCGGGATCGCGGAAGCATCGATTGATCGAAGCGGCCGGCTACTTCTCACTCATGATCGACCGGGTCGAGCCGACCACCCGCTACGTCGCGGTCGACGGACCCGTCAGCCGGATAGAACCCGGTACCGATGCACAGCTCGAAGAGGTCACCCGCCGGTACCTGAGCGGCGACGCGGCCGACCGCTACCTCGAGTTCGCCCGGGAGAACCTCGGCGAGCACGTCGCGATCTTCATGACGCCGAAGCACTGGCTGTCGGCCGACATGGGCTCCTTCTGAGGACGGAGTGAGCCGGCCCGCGGTGCGTCCATCTCACGATGTGGACGCACGCAATCCGCATGCCCTTCGAAGCTGGTGCCGAGGCGGCAAGCACGACGCTGCCGAGTGCCCGCGATAGCTGACGGCGTCGAGATCGCTGCGCTGGCGACGATCTGACCGCCTCGGGCACACCGTTGATCAAGATCAACTGTTGAGGCCGGCTAACACGTTCACTCAGCGGCCGATTAGCCGCTTCCGCTTGGCGAGCTGATCATGCCTCCTAGCAGCTACGTTACGTATTCGTAACCTGTCGTCGACTGTCAATCGTCAGTCGCCCTCACTTCGATCAATCTCGTTCCAGCCGCAACTTACTGATGGGTAAGTTCTGCCTGCCGGGGGACCAGATTGACCGAACGAAGGGATTCCGAACCGATATGTCCATGCAGATGGCCTTGAGGCCGTACGTCACCGCAGGCATCGCACTCGTCGGCGCCAGCGTCATCGCGGTGGCCCCGATCACGCCGCACCCGGACGTGCACCTGCCCGCCGTCCAACTCAGCGCGGCAGTCGACAATCCCATCGAGGTCTTCACGCCGGTGGTCAACGCCGCGGGCACCTGGCTGACCAACACGATCCGCAGCGAGATCGCCAACCCCTTCCCGATCCTGCATCAGATCGTGACGAACCAGATCACGACCGCGGGCCAGTTGCTGCAAGCCGTCAATGCCGGTGGTGCCGCCCTGGGCGACCTGGCCGCCGGGCTTCCCGCGACGCTGCAAGCCGCATTCGCGAAACTCGCGGTCGGGGACGTCAACGGCGCAATCGACAGCGTGATCGCCAGTGGCCTCAACCCGATCGTCAGCCTGATCACAGGCGTGTGGACGCCGCTGCAGGACGTGCTGCAGCGGCCATTCGCCATCGGCCAGGCGCTGGTGCCTGCCCTGTTCAACGCCGGCCTGAGCCTCGCGTTGGCCGCGGTCGCGTCGACCGTCGGGATCGGGTTCGACACCGGCCTCAAGCCGCTGGTGCAGCAGATCGTCTCGAGCACCCAGTCGGTGTTGAACGCGGTCACCACGCTCAACCCCATCAACGTGCTCAACGCCATTCAGCACGGGTTCGCGGACGTGGCACTCAACGTCTTCGCTCAACTCGACAGCTTCACCACGGGCACGCTGCCCTTCATCCGCGACTCGATCATCGCCGCGCTGCAGGCGACGCCCGCTGCCACACTGGCGGCGACCGTCGCAGCGACGCCCGACACCACGGTGACCCCATCGGACACGGTGGAGAGCCCCACGGCCGCAGTCACTTCCGGTAGCGCCGAGTCGACCGGCGAGACGTCCCCGGTCGAGCCGCCGCCCGCCGACGTGACGCCGTCGACACCGGCAGCAGCCACCTCCGCCGAGGAGGAATCGACCGATACCGTCCCCACCGACGTCGAGACGACCGACGAGACGGAGGAGACTGCGACCGGCATCGACGACACGGGAACCGATTCTGCGGAGAAGGATTCGCTGACTCGAGACAGCCTCAAGGCCGAGCCCGGCAAGGTCGGCACCGACGCTACAGGCAGCGGGTCGGGCGAATCCGACTCCGATGGCGACGAATCGGCAGCCGCTGCCACCGGCGCGTCCGGCGGCACCAACACCGCGGGCGGCTCCGCCTCCGACAGCGGCTCGGACGGCGACTCGGGCGACGGAGCAAGCAGCGGCAACGACGACTGACCTGCCGGTACGCGAAAAGCCCCGAATCCATGGCGGATTCGGGGCTCTTCGCGTGTTCGGACTAGCTGGTCAGTGACGCCGGCGGAGTGAACCGCTCGCCGTACTTCTCGGCGAGTTCCTTCGCCCGGGCGACGAAGGCCGCCTTGCCGACGCCTCCCGCACCCTCGTAGCCGACGATGAACTGCGCCGACCCGCCGGTGTAGGGCGGGAAGCCGATGCCCATGATCGAGCCGATGTTCGCGTCGGCCGTCGAGGTCAGCACACCCTCGTCAATGCACTTCTGCGTCTCGATCGCCTCGGCGAACAGCATCCGATCGATCATGTCCTGCAACGGGATCGACGTGGAACCGGAGTTGAAGGTCTCCTTCAGCCCCTCCCACAGCCCGGTGCGCTTGCCGTCTGCGTAGGCGTAGAAGCCGGCGCCCTTCAGACGCGACGGACGACCGATCTCGATCATCTTCTCGACGACGGCCTCGGCCGGGTGCGGCTCGTACGTGCCGCCGGCATCCTCGACGCCCTTGCGGGTCGCGACGGCGATCTTGTGCATGAGTTCGAGGTTGAGTTCGTCGGACAGCTGCAGCGGCGGCGCCGGGTAACCGGCCTGCGATCCCGCCTGCTCGATGCTGGCCGGGGCGACGCCCTCGCCGAGCATCGCCAGCGCCTCGTTGACGAAGGTGCCGATGACGCGCGACGTGAAGAACCCACGGCTGTCGTTCACCACGATCGGCGTCTTGCCGATGGCCAGCGTGTAGTCGAACACGCGGGCCAGCGCCTCGTCAGAGGTCTTCTC
>JAQSXQ010000744.1 GCA_029256565.1 Mycobacterium sp. | reverse complement strand
GGCCTTCCGCGCGGAGGTTCGGGACTTCCTCGCGGCCAACCGGTCGCACTTCCCCACCAAGTCCTACGACACCGCCGAGGGCTTCGAACAGCACCGGGCATGGGACAAGGTGCTCTTCGACGCCGGACTGTCGGTGATCGCTTGGCCCAAGGAGTACGGCGGCCGCGACGCCACGCTGCTGCAGTGGGTCGTGTTCGAGGAGGAGTACTTCCGCGCCGGTGCGCCCGGCCGGGCCAGCGCCAACGGCACCGGCATGCTGGCCCCGACGCTGTTCGCCCACGGAACCGAGGAGCAACGCGCCCGCATCCTGCCGAAGATGGCCAGCGGTGAGGAGATCTGGGCGCAGGCGTGGTCGGAGCCGGAGTCCGGCAGCGATCTCGCCTCGCTGCGGTCGACCGCCACCCGCACCGACGGCGGCTGGAAGCTCAACGGCCAGAAGATCTGGAGTTCGCGCGCACCGTTCGGCGACCGGGCGTTCGGCCTGTTCCGCTCGGACCCGGAGGCGCAGCGGCACAAGGGCCTGACCTACTTCATGTTCGATCTCAAGGCCGACGGCGTCACCGTCCGCCCCATCGCGCAGCTCGGTGGCGACACCGGTTTCGGCGAGGTCTTCCTCGACGACGTCTTCGTGCCCGACGAGGACGTCATCGGCGAGCCCAACGACGGGTGGCGCGCCGCGATGAGCACGTCGAGCAACGAGCGCGGCATGTCACTGCGCAGCCCCGCGCGGTTCTTCGCGCCCGCCGAACGGCTGGTCGAGCTGTGGAAGCAGGACGCGGACCCGGCGTACGCCGAACGCGTTGCCGACGCCTGGATCAAGGCGCAGGCCTACCGCCTGCACACGTTCGGCACGGTTACGCGCCTTCAGGCCGGCGGCGAACTCGGCGCCGAGTCGTCGGTCCGGTACCAACGAGATTCAGCGCAACATCATCGCCGAGCGCCTGCTGGGCCTGCCCAGGGAGCCGAAGAAGTGAATTTCGAGATCGACGATCAGCAGCGCGACTTCGCGGCGAGCATCGACGCCGCGCTGGGCGCGGCCAACGTGCCCGCGGCCGTCCGCTCGTGGTCCGCGGGTGACCACGATCCCGGTCGCAAGGTGTGGTCGACGCTGGCCGAACTCGGCGTGACGGCGTTGGCCGTCCCCGAGAAGTTCGACGGCATCGAGGCGCATCCGGTGGACCTGGTGGTCGCCGCCGAACGCCTCGGGTACTGGGGCGTGCCCGGCCCGGTGGCCGAATCCATCGCGGTGGCACCGGTGTTGCTCGCCGACGACGACCGCTCGGCCGCCGTGGCCGCGGGCGAACTGGTCGTCACCGTGGCACTGGCGCCGCACGCACCGCGGGCCGTCGACGCCGACAGCTCCGGCCTGATCCTGGTGGCGGGCGACGGCGAGGTCCGCGACGGCACGGCAGGCGAGGCGCACGCCTCCGTCGACCCCTCCCGCACCCTGTTCGACGTGGCGGCCGAGGGCGAGCGGTGGCAGGCCGACACCGACCGGGCATTCGAGTTCGGCGCGCTGATCACCGCGGCCCAGCTGGTCGGCGCCGGGCAGGCGATGCTCGACGGATCCGTCGCATATGCCAAGCAGCGCACCCAGTTCGGTCGGGTGATCGGCTCGTACCAGGCCATCAAGCACAAACTCGCGGACGTGCACATCGCCGTCGAGATGGCCCGACCGCTCGTCTACGGCGCGGCTCTGGCACTGGCCGACGGCTCGCCGGACACGGCACGTGACGTGAGCGCCGCCAAGGCCGCGGCATCCGATGCCGCACTGCTGGCGGCACGCACCTCGCTGCAGACTCACGGCGCAATCGGCTTCACACAGGAGCACGATCTGTCGCTGCTGCTGCTGCGGGTGCAGGCGCTGCGGTCGGCATGGGGCGATGCGACATGGCACCGCAACCGCGTACTGAGGGAGTTGACCCGCTCGTGAGCGAAGAACGTGACCTGCTGCGCGACACCGTGACTGCGCTGGTCGACAAGCACGCGGGGCCGGAGGCCGTCCGGGCGGCGATGGAGTCCGAGCGCGGCTACGACGAGAACCGCGGGCGGCGAACTCGGTGACGCCGCCGCGGTGATCGAGGCGCTGGGCCGCAACCTGGTGCCGACGCCGCTGCTGGCGACCACGCTCGCCGAACTGGCCCTGCTGTCGGCCGCCGACCCGGACGAGGAGACCATCGGCGCACTCGCCGAGGGCACCTCGATCGGCACCGTCGCGTTCGACGCCGACTACGTGCTCAACGGCGACGTGGCCGACGTGATCATCGTCGTCGACGGGGACCAGCTGGCCCGGGCGACATCGTTCGAGTCGCACGCGCTGACGACGATGGATCCGACCCGACGGCTGGCCCGGGTCGAGGTGCGCGACACCCAGCCGATCGGCCCCGACCCCGGTATCGCCGACCTCGCCGCGATCCTGCTCGCCGCCGAGCAGATCGGCGCTGCGAGCCGCTGTTTGGACCTGACGGTCGCCTACACGAAGGACCGCGTTCAGTTCGGCAGGCCGATCGGCAGCTTCCAGGCGCTCAAGCACCGGATGGCCGACATGTACGTCAAGGTGCAGTCGGCCCACGCGGTGATCGACGACGCGATCGCCAACCCGTCCCCGACGTCCGCGGCCCTGGCCCGGTTCTGCGCCACCGAGGCGTTCGACGCGGTCGCGGCCGAGGCCGTGCAGATGCACGGCGGGATCGCGATCACGTGGGAGCACGACATCCAGCTGTACTTCAAGCGGGCGCACGGCAGCGCCCAGCTGCTCGGACCGCCGCGAGAGCATCTGCGCCGCCTCGAAGCCGAGGTGCTCTAGCCTGATCGGGGTGAACCCCCACGTCGCGCTGCGCGCCGGCATCCCGCCGTTCTACGTGATGGACGTGTGGTTGGCCGCCGCCGAACGACAGCGATCCCACGGCGACCTGGTGAATCTGTCGGCCGGCCAGCCGAGCGCCAAGGCGCCCGCACCCATCCGTGCCGCGGCCGCCCGCGCCCTCGCCGAGGACAACCTCGGCTACACGGTGGCGATGGGCATACCCGAACTGCGCGAGGGCATCGCCGCGTCGTACGCCACCCGCTACGGCGTCGACGTCGGGCCCGACGAGGTCGTCGTCACGACCGGTTCGACGGGCGGCTTCCTGCTGGCGTTCCTGGCCTGCTTCGACGTCGGCGACCGGGTGGCGGTGACCAGCCCGGGCTATCCGTGCTACCGCAACATCCTCTCCGCGCTGGGCTGCGAGGTCGTCGAGGTGCCGTGCGGTCCGGACACCCGCTTCCAGCCGACCGTCGAGATGCTCGACGCGATCACCCCGCCGATCAAGGGAGTGATCATCGCCAGCCCGGCGAATCCGACCGGCACCGTGCTGCCCCCGGCGGAGCTGGCCGCGATCGCGTCGTGGTGCGAGCAGTCCGGGGTGCGACTGGTCAGCGACGAGATCTACCACGGTCTGGTGTATCCCGGTGCGCCGCAGACCAGTTGCGCGTGGGAGACCTCCCGCGACGCGATCGTGGTGAACAGCTTCTCGAAGTACTTCGCGATGACCGGATGGCGGCTCGGCTGGCTGCTGGTGCCGCGGCCGCTGTTGCGGGCGGTCGACCGCCTCACCGGCAACTTCTCGATCTGTCCGCCGACGCTGCCGCAGCAGGCCGCCGTCGCCGCGTTCGACGCCGCGTCCATCACCGAGGCCGACGCGCTGGTCGACGACTACACCGTCAACCGGGACCTGCTGCTGCG
>JAQSXQ010000060.1 GCA_029256565.1 Mycobacterium sp. | reverse complement strand
GTCGGCACCGACGGCGTGGTCACCATCGAGGAGTCCTCGTCGGTGAACACCGAACTCGAGGTCACCGAGGGCGTCGGCTTCGACAAGGGCTTCATCTCCGCCTACTTCATCACCGACTTCGATTCGCAGGAAGCGGTTCTCGAGGACGCGCTGGTGCTGCTGCACCGCGACAAGGTCAGCTCGCTGCCCGACCTGCTCCCGCTGCTGGAGAAGGTCGCCGAGGCAGGCAAGCCGCTGCTGATCATCGCCGAGGACGTCGAGGGCGAAGCGCTCTCGACCCTGGTGGTCAACGCGATCCGCAAGACCCTCAAGGCCGTCGCCGTGAAGGCGCCGTTCTTCGGTGACCGCCGCAAGGCGTTCCTCGACGACCTCGCGGTCGTCACCGGTGGCCAGGTCGTCAACCCCGACGTCGGGCTGCTGCTGCGCGAGGCCGGACTCGACGTGCTGGGCACCGCCCGCCGCGTCGTGGTCAACAAGGACAGCACGGTCATCGTCGACGGCGGTGGCGCCGACGACGCCATCGAGGGTCGCAAGTCGCAGCTGCGCGCCGAGATCGAGTCCACCGACTCGGACTGGGACCGCGAGAAGCTCGAGGAGCGTCTGGCGAAGCTGGCCGGCGGCGTTGCCGTCATCAAGGTCGGCGCCGCCACCGAGACCGACCTGAAGAAGCGCAAGGAAGCGGTCGAGGACGCGGTCGCCGCGGCCAAGGCCGCCGTCGAAGAGGGCATCGTGACGGGCGGCGGCGCTGCGCTCGTGCAGGCACGCTCGGCGCTGAAGGACCTGCGCGCGTCGGTCAGCGGTGACGAGGCGCTCGGCGTCGACGTGTTCTCCTCCGCACTGTCCGCACCGCTGTTCTGGATCGCCACCAACGCGGGCCTCGACGGTTCCGTCGTGGTCAACAAGGTCTCCGAACTGCCTGCCGGTCAGGGCTTCAACGCCGCGACCCTGGAGTACGGCGACCTGCTGGCCGACGGCATCGTCGACCCGGTCAAGGTCACCCGCTCCGCGGTGCTCAACGCCGCGTCGGTGGCCCGCATGGTGCTCACCACCGAGACCGCGATCGTCGAGAAGCCGGTCGAGGAAGACGAGCACGCCGGGCACGGCCACCACGGCCACTCCCACTAGGTAGCAGCTTCACGAAGAGACACCCCCGGTCCACACGGACCGGGGGTGTCTTCTCGTCGGTGGCCGGCTGGCACGAAGTAGGACCGCCGGCGCGCTACTGCGCATCGGCCACGCGAAAGGCCCCCACCTTGGCGGGTAGGGGCCTTTGCGATGGTCGTGGGTTCGGGTCAGGCCGAGCGGCGGATCCCTCGCTTCAAGAGCATCTCCCGCTCGGACTCGCTCAGCCCGCCCCAGATGCCGTAGGGCTCGCCGACGGCGAGGGCGTGGCTGCGGCACTGCGTGATGACCGGGCAGCTGCGGCACATCTCCTTGGCGCGCATCTCGCGCTGCGAGCGAGCGCGGCCGCGCTCCCCGTCCGGATGGAAGAACATCGAGGAATCGACGCCCCGGCAAAGACCGTCCATTTGCCAGTCCCAGATATCGGCGTTGGGCCCGGGCAGCTGCTGTGGCTGTGGCATTGGGTTACCCCTCTCTGCGATTCCCGCGGAAATCGTGCCGCGTGAGTCGTGAACTAACCGAGTCCAAGTCGCCGATGACTTTCTCGTCAGCACAACGTAGAAGGGCGCAGGAAAACGAGTCAATAGGGTGAGCGGTTGCTCAGGGGCTTTACCCCTGCTCGGGAATTTACGTCACGTTCATAGTCAAGACCTGCTCGCAACGAAGGCTGTGCTGGTAGAACCGGCGCGTAGCGACGATCCGTGGTATTTCCGCAGCTCGCATCGAACGGCGTTGCGGCGCATATGACTACCCCTGAAAAGGCAGTTGACGTGGAATTAACATGGCCACCACGAACTGTTAACCATTGTTGAATTCGCTACACGAATTCATGCGTGCCCACCGGTACCGGGTTCTTGCGGTACCTCGTTTTCCCGGTTGGTAGCGTCATCTCCGATGATCGATCCGGCCTCGCGGTTGGCCCGCGCCGCCTTCGGAAGCGAGCCAGGGGCATGGCCGCTGCCCGACCCGGCCACCGCCGCGCAGGCGTGGCACCGGGCGGTCGCCGCCGGCGGTCAGGGCCGCTACGCCGCGGCCCTGGCCGACCTGGAGACGCTCGCCAGGATGGCCGACGGCGCGACGTTTGCCTCACTTGCTCACAGCACACGTGCCTCGTTCACGAGGCAGCTGGGCGGGCACGCCGCCGCTCGGGTGTGGGACGGCCGGGCCTGGGCCGCCGCGGGAACTGACGCCGATGCCGGAGCCGACGCCCTGATCGGTCTCGCCGCCGACGCGCTCGGCGTGGGACGGTTCGCGCTGTCGTCCGACCTGTTGCGGCGGGCGCGCCACGTCGGGGACGCGTCGGAGCGCATCGCCGTGCGGTTCGAGTGGGTGTCGGCCGAACTCGCCATGGCCACGGGACGGGCGTCGTCCGCCGTCGACCACGCCGAGCGTGCGGTCGGTCTGGCGGCCGCCATGGGCTCGACGCGACACGCCGTGAAGTCCGAGGTGGTGCGTGCCGCCGCACTGTGTTGCTCGGGTGATGTCGAGGCCTGCCGGGCCGTGGCGGATTCAGCTCTGAGCATGGCCCGCGAAGTCGGCTTGGTGCCTCTGACCTGGGCTTTGGCGTGCCTGCTCGCCGATGTCGGCAGCGCGGCTCTTGGCCCGGCGGAAATCGGTGCGCTTCGCGAGGATGCCGCCGCTACGGTACGTCGCAGGGGCGGCGCGTGGTCGGTCCGCTGATTCCGCCCTGCTGAGACGGATCATTAGTCTTTACCTGACACATCTGCTGGGGCCTGCCCCATCCGTAACGCTGGAGAGATCGCGCACGATGACATTTTCGGGAGAAGGTCTCGATGCTGTCGTCGCTCAAGCGGTTGCCGGTGATCGAGATGCGCTCCGAAAGGTGCTGGAGATCATCCGCCCGATCATCGTCCGGTATGTCCGGGCGCGGATCGGAACCGCGGACCGTAGCGGTCTCTCAGCTGACGACGTGGCTCAGGAGGTGTGCTTGGCCGCCATCACGGCGCTGCCGCGCTATAAGGATCAGGGACGACCGTTCCTGGCCTTCGTCTATGGCATCGCCGCACACAAGGTTGCTGACGCCCACCGCGCCGCTGGGCGCAACAAGAGTGACGCCACCGACGCCCTGCCGGAACGAGCGTCCACCGCGGCCGGCCCCGAACAGCTGGCCATCGACTCCGAGTCGGCGGCGCGCATGAAGAAGCTGCTCGAGATATTGCCGGAGAAGCAACGTGAAATCATCATCCTCCGAGTGGTCGTCGGCATGAGTGCCGAGGAGACCGCCGAGGCCGTGGGCAGCACCGCCGGTGCCGTCCGCGTGGCGCAGCACCGCGCGCTCGCGCGGCTCAAGAGCGAGATCGTCGCGACGGGACCCGACCATGCCTGATTTCGGTCGATGGACGTCCAACGGCGGCGATTCCTCACTCAACGACATCAACCGCGCCGACCGCTTCGTCGAGGCGCTCAGCACCAATCAGCCGGTCTACTCCACCGACCCTGGTGACGCCGAGTTGGCGTACCTGCTCGCCGACTGGCGCGACGGCGTCCGCGAGACGCCGCTGTTCGCCGTGGTCACCGAGGACGACGCCGCGATGGCGCTTCGGTCCGCGCAGCGGCCGCGCCACGCCAACCGGTTCACGCTGTCGATCGTCGGATCGGCAGCGGCAGCAGTCCTGTGCATCGGCGGCTTCGGTGCCGCCGTCTACGGCGCCGGTCCCGGCGACGCGCTCTACGGCATGCGCGACATGATCTTCGGTGAGCAGCAGGTCACCCGCGACGACCAGGTCGCACTGGCCGCCCAGCAGGAGCTGGCGCAGGTGCAGCAGCTCGTCGAGCAGGGGCAGTGGGACCAGGCCCAGGACAAGCTCGTCGCCCTGTCGACCACCGTGCAGAGCGTCGACGAGGTCGAGCGCAAGCACGACCTGATCGAGCAGTTCAACGCCCTGTCGTACAAGGTGGTCGAGCAGGATCCGGCAGCCACTCTGCCGCCCGCGAGCGAGCCGCAGCCGGTCCTCCCGGAGTCGCCGCTCACGCTGTTGCCGGTACCGGTCGTGACCGACACGACGTCGACGACGGAGACCACGACGTCGGTCAGTGACGTTCCCGGAGTCACCACGACGACTCCGTCGCCGTCGGACACCTCGACGACACCGTCGTCTGGCGAGCCCACGCCGACCACGCCGATCCCGACGCCGACCACGCCGATTCCCACACCGACGACGCCGATCCCGACGCCGACCACGCCAATTCCGACGCCGACGACGCCGATCCCGACGCCGAGCACGATCGTGCAGGCACCCCCGCCGGCGACCACGGTCGTCCCGACCACGGTGACCACGACGGTTCCGACCACGGTGACCACGACGACCACGCGTCAGCCGGTGGCCGACGCTCCGTCGCCGCAGGCGCCTGCCAGTCAGGCGCCCGCGTCACCGACCCGCGTCGCGACCAGTTCGATCCCACCTGCGCCGAGGACGACCGTGCCCCCCGCTCCGGAGGGTGAGGTCGAAGTAGAGGTCGAGGTCGACGAAGGCGCCGAGGCACCCGTCACCACGACGATCGTGATGCCCGGGAGCGCTGGCTGAGTTCTTCGAGGTCGTTCTGGATTTCGAGGTCGTTCTGGCCGAGGCGGGTTACGCCGTCAGCGATAGCCGTCGGAATCCGACGACGTGGCCTCGTTGAGTGAGGCATCGGCGTAGCCGCGGCAGTAATCCCACGTGACGTACGCGTCCGGCTCGGGATCGTAGGCCGGCTCGTGCGGACGGACGGTGCCGTCGACGAGGAGCTGCAACAGGTTGGCGCGCAGCATGTCCCAGTCGTGGTAGTGGTCCTGCTGGCACTCGTCGCAGCAGACGACGAGCCCGCGAATGCCCTTGTGCGCCAAGAGGGCCTCGTACACGGCCAGATCGGCCAGATCCGCTTCGACGGCTATGCGTTCCTGCGGATCCAGCGGCTGTCCCGGCTCGATCGCATCGAGCGCCGCTGACGGATCACACGGGTCGTCGGCGAACGGATCGGGCGGCAAACCCGGTGGCAGGTGGTCACGCACGGTTCCACAGTACGCAGGCCCGCGGGCATCGCGCCAGCGGTGCGGGCCGTTCCACGGCGCGTGTCCTGCACGGATTCCGTGGTCCCGACGGGGCGTGAACCGGATGACCGCCGCTGCTCCCGATAGGATGGTTACTTGACGACTTTTCCGCGCCGTGCCTTCCGGGAGGCCAACCCCATGTCGATCGCTGAAAGCAGCCTTCCCCTCACCGTTCCAGTGCCGACCGGTGGTGACGACCCCACCAAGGTGGCCATGCTCGGCCTGACGTTCGACGACGTCCTGCTGCTGCCTGCCGCGTCCGACGTGGTGCCCGCCAACGCGGACACCTCCAGCCAGCTGACCAAGCGGATCCGCCTGCGGGTGCCGCTGGTGAGTTCGGCGATGGACACCGTCACCGAGTCGCGCATGGCCATCGCCATGGCCCGCGCCGGCGGCATGGGCGTGTTGCATCGCAACCTGCCGGTCGCCGAGCAGGCCGCCCAGGTCGAGACCGTGAAGCGGTCCGAGGCCGGCATGGTGACCAACCCCGTGACGTGCTCGCCGACCAACACGCTGGCCGAGGTCGACGCGATGTGCGCGCGGTTCCACATCTCGGGTCTGCCGGTCGTGGACGACCACGGCGCACTCGTCGGCATCATCACCAACCGCGACATGCGCTTCGAGGTCGACACCAACAAGCCGGTCGCCGAGGTGATGACCAAGGCCCCGCTGATCACCGCGCAGGAGGGCGTCTCCGCCGAGGCCGCGCTGGGTCTGCTGCGGCGCCACAAGATCGAGAAGCTGCCGATCGTCGACGGGCACGGCAAGCTGACCGGGCTGATCACGGTCAAGGACTTCGTCAAGACCGAGCAGTTCCCGCTCGCCACCAAGGACAGCGACGGGCGACTGCTGGTCGGAGCGGCCGTCGGCGTCGGCGGCGACGCCCGCGAGCGCGCGATGACGCTGGCCGATGCCGGCGTCGACGTACTGATCGTCGACACCGCCCACGCCCACAACCGCGGCGTGCTCGACATGGTGTCCTGGGTGAAGAAGATGTGCGGCGACCGCGTCGACGTGATCGGCGGCAACGTCGCGACCCGCTCGGCGGCCGCCGCGCTGGTCTCGGCCGGTGCCGACGCCGTCAAGGTCGGCGTGGGCCCGGGCTCGATCTGCACGACCCGCGTCGTCGCGGGCGTCGGGGCGCCGCAGATCACCGCGATCCTCGAGGCCGTCGCCGCCTGCTCGCCCTCGGGCGTGCCGGTGATCGCCGACGGCGGGCTGCAGTACTCCGGTGACATCGCCAAGGCGCTGGCCGCGGGAGCGTCGACCGCCATGCTCGGGTCGCTGCTCGCGGGAACCGCCGAGGCCCCCGGCGAGCTGGTCTTCGTCAACGGCAAGCAGTTCAAGAGCTACCGCGGCATGGGCTCGTTGGGCGCCATGCAGAACCGGGGCGCGCAGAAGAGCTTCTCCAAGGACCGCTACTTCCAGGACGACGTGCTGAGCGAGGACAAGCTGGTCCCCGAGGGCATCGAGGGCAGGGTTCCGTTCCGCGGCCCCCTGGCCACGGTCGTCCACCAGCTCACCGGCGGGTTGCGCGCCGCGATGGGGTACACCGGCTCGGCCACCATCGAGCAGTTGCAGCAGGCGCAGTTCGTGCAGATCACCGCGGCCGGTCTCAAGGAGAGCCACCCGCACGACATCGCGATGACCGTCGAGGCGCCCAACTACTACGCGCGCTAACCGACCGCGCGAATCTGAAGAGCTGACAGGAAGACGGCACCGTCATGCGTGACATGGTCGAAATCGGCATGGGCAGAACTGCCCGTCGCACCTATGAACTCGGGGACATCAACATCGTCCCGTCGCGTCGCACGCGGTCGTCGCAGGACGTGTCGACGAGTTGGCAACTCGACGCCTACCGGTTCGAGATTCCCGTCGTCGCCCACCCGACCGACGCGCTGGTGTCGGTCGAGTTCGCCATCGAGATGGGCAGGCAGGGCGGTCTCGGCGTCCTCAACGGCGAGGGTCTGATCGGCAGGCACGCCGACGTCGAGGCGAAGGTGCTGCAGGTCATCGAGACCGCGGCCAAGGAGCCCGACGACGGCTCGGCCGCCATCCGTCTGCTGCAGCAGTTGCACGCGGCGCCGCTGGACCCCGAACTGCTCGGCGCCGCGGTGTCGCGGATCCGCGAGGCCGGTGTCACCACGGCCGTCCGGGTCAGCCCGCAGAACGCGCAGGCGCTGACCCCGGCACTCGTCTCGGCGGGCATCGACCTGCTGGTCATTCAGGGCACGATCATCTCCGCGGAGCGCGTCGCCCAGGACCACGGCATCGGCGAGCCGCTGAACCTCAAGACGTTCATCTCCGAGCTGGACGTGCCCGTCGTCGCCGGCGGTGTGCTGGACCATCGGACGGCGCTGCACCTCATGCGCACGGGCGCCGCAGGCGTGATCGTCGGGTACGGGTCGACGGCCGGCGTCACCACGAGCGACGAGGTGCTGGGCATCAGCGTGCCCATGGCGACCGCGATCGCCGACGCCGCGGCCGCCCGCCGCGAGTACCTCGACGAGACCGGCGGCCGGTACGTCCACGTACTCGCCGACGGCGACATCCACACTTCGGGCGACCTGGCGAAGGCCATCGCCTGCGGCGCCGACGCGGTGGTGCTCGGCACTCCGCTGGCGGTCGCCGCGGAAGCGCTCGGCGGGGGTTGGTTCTGGCCGTCGGCGGCAGCCCACCCGTCGCTGCCGCGCGGCGCGATGCTCGAGGTGGTCGAGGGGGAGCGGCCGTCGCTGCAGCAGGTGCTGACCGGCCCGTCCGACGACCCGTTCGGTTCGCTCAACCTCGTCGGCGGGCTGCGCCGCGCGATGGCCAAGGCCGG
>JAQSXQ010000059.1 GCA_029256565.1 Mycobacterium sp. | reverse complement strand
GGTCGGCGGCACCAAGACCAACTTCCAGACCGGTGCGTCGGTGGTCGGCGTCGCCGACGTGAACGCCTACACGTTCACGGTCAGCATCGACGGCGTGGTGGCACGGGAGATGCCCGCGTCGATGGGCAAGCCGAAGTTCTCCACGCCGATCGGGTCGTTCACCGTGCTCGAGAAGCAGGACGTCGTGGTGATGGACTCGCGCACCATCGGCATCCCGCTCAGTGATCCCGAGGGTTACAAGCTCACCGTCTACGACGCGGTGCGCATCACCTGGGGCGGCGTCTACGTGCACGGCGCGCCCTGGTCTACCGGCTCGCAGGGCTACGCGAACGTGAGCCACGGCTGCATCAACCTCAGCCCGGACAACGCCTCCTGGTACTTCGACAACGTCAGCAAGGGCGATCCGGTCATCGTCCAGTCGTAGCACCGTGCAGGTTCTTCGCCGTCGGTGAGGCGGGCACCGTTGCAGGGTCCGGGTACGTTCGCAGCACCCGGTCGGCCGTGCCGGTCGTCGTGACCGTGAACCAGTAGTGCTCGTTCTTGTAGTGGTGGTGGCGGTGGTTGCGCCACACCGCGCGGTAGAGCGCGGACTGCGGCTTGTAGTCGCTGTGGATCAGGTAGTGGCACCACTCGTAGACGAGTCCGAGGATCGCCAGGAACACCAGGAACGTCAGGCCGAGACCAACTCTCGGGAAGGCGAACACCGCGATTGCGGTCGCGAGCGGCAGCACCCACAGCAGGGCGCGCCACGGAATGAAGATCAGCGGGACGTTGCGCGGGTCGACGTGATGCTCCCGGTGCTTGCGGGCCAGCAGCGAGTCGACCGTCATGCCACCGACGCGCCTGGGTCGCCAGTGCAGCACGAACACGTGCACCAGCCACTCGAAGAACGGGAACACCGCGAGCATCGCGAGCGGCACCACGGCGTCGGTCACTCGCCAGTCGCCGACCGCGCCGCGCGCGACAAGGGCGCCCGTCAGGACCGCCCCGATCATCCACGGCGACGGGTGCCTGCCGAATTCTGCGACGGCGTCGGACAGGGTGAACCCGCGGCGCTCGGTGGGCGGATTCGGGGCGGTGGTCATCGGCTTTCCTCCAGTTCGGCGATCACGTTGAGCAGTGCCGTGGTGGCGGGTTCGAGCAGGGCTCGGGCGGCGTGCTCGGCGGCGTCCGGGTCGCCGGCACGGATGGCGTCGGCTACGGCGCGATAGCCGTCCGCCCGGCCGACCTCGTCGGCCATCATGGTGGCCAGCGCGGGCAGGGCAGGCTCGTAGGTGGCCCGAAGCGTGTTGTACATCAACCGGAACGCGATCGAGTCGGCGCCGTCGACCACGTGGTCCCAGAACGTCAGCGCCACGCGCTGGAGTTCGACCGGGTCGGTTTCGGCCTCCAGCGCGGCGACCGTCTCGTCGAGGAGTTCGGCGACGTCCGGGGCGCGGCGTCGCGCCGCGAGTTCGGCGATCTTCGGTCCGTTGTGCAGCCGGGTCTCGAGGATGCTGCGCACCACGCTCAGATCCAGTTCGCCTGCCCGCAGCAGCAGGCGGGGGAGCAGGTCCAGTCCGGCGTGCTTGCGGAAGTCCCGGATGGTCGTGGCATCGCCCTGGCGCACGTCGACCAGGCCGGCTTCGGTCAGTCGCTTGAGCGCCTCCCGGATCGCGGGCCGGGACACCCCCAGCACCTCTGCGAGTCGACGTTCGCTGGGCAGCGCGTCACCGGCGCGCATGTCACCGCTGAGCACCTCGGTGACGATCTGCTCGAAGACGTCCTCGGGGACCGATCGACGGTTGACGGGTTGCAGGGCCATACCCGGAATCTGCCACGCGATCGGTAAGAGGTCAAGTGGTCATACCAGTCACGGGAGGTGTCGCAGTGCCTCCGCGGTGACGTCGTCGGCAGGCAGGAACGCCTCGATGCTCAGTTCGGCGGCCGTCAGATCCAGGGCCGTACCGAACGTCGTGACGGTGCTCAGAAAGGTCAGTACGACGCCGTCGGCACCCTCGATCACGAGCGGGACCACCACGCCGCCCAGATCGCGGGTCTCGTCGAAACCACCCGGGTACGCCTCGATCTCGGCGAGCAGCGCCGCCAGTTCCTCGGACCCGCTCGCCCCGACCTCACGGCGCAACCGGCCGATCACGTGGTGGCGCCACTGACCGAGGTTGCGGATGCGCGGCGCCAGTCCCTCGGGATGCAGCGACAGGCGGAGTGCATTGGGCGCCTCGAGCAGATGCGCGGCGACGCCCTGAGCAAGGACTCCCGCGCCCGCGTTCATCGCGACGATCCGCCAGCCGCGGTCGACCGCCAGGCAGGGGTAGGGCTCGTAGGCCGCGAGCACGCGGTGGACGCCCTCGCGCACCGGGGCCATCTCGGGGTCGTCGAGCGAGCGTTCCGCGTGGATCGGGGCGAGCCCAGCGGCCAACAACAGCTGATTCTGTTCGCGCAGTGGCACGTCGAGCGCGTCGGCGAGGCGCAGCACCATGGCCCTGCTCGGCGACGACCGTCCCGTCTCGATGAAGCTGACGTGGCGCGACGACACGTCGGCCTCGAGTGCGAGGTCCAGCTGGCTGAGCCGTCGGCGCTGTCGCCACTGGCGCATCAGCGTGCCGAACGGGGCGGGGGAGGTGGCGGTCACCACGCCAGTGTCACGCAGCAGCGCCGCCGGCTCCACTACCTCTGGGGTAATTGCCCCGGTTACGTCGGGGCGGGACGCTGATGGTGTCAGAACGACCGAGGAGGAGACGATGACGTCCCAGCCACGCAGCCCCGTCCCGCCCGTCCCGCGCTGGTTGCGCACCGTGCTGAAGTGCGACCGGGCCGGCTCGTCGTGGTACATCGGCATGGGGTTCTTCTTCGCCCCCGCACTGGCCGTGGTGTCCCCGTGGCCGGCCGTCACCGCGGCACTGTGGGTGTTCATCGCGCTGGCCGGGCTGTGGCTCGGGCTGCTCGGCATCGCCATGGCCACCGGCTTGGCGCTGGTGCTGCGGACGGGCCGGGAGATACCCGAGGACTACTGGCGGTCGATCCTCGACTATCCGTCGGCGCCGAAAGTCACTGCGCCGTAGCCCCTTTGGCGCCGCCCGTGTAATCGACCTGCCAGTGCTTGATCCCGTTGAGCCAACCCGACCGAAGTCGCTCGGGCTTGGCCAGCGGGGTCAGGTCCGGCATCGCATCGGCGATGGCGTTGAACATCAGGTCGATCGTCATGCGCGCGAGGTTGGTGCCGATGCAGTAGTGGGCCCCGGTACCGCCGAAACCGACGTGCGGGTTGGGATCACGCAGGATGTCGAACTCGTAGGGGCGGTCGAAGACGTCCTCGTCGAAGTTGGCCGAGCGGTACATCATCACCACCCGCTGCCCCTTCTTGATCTGGACGCCCGACAGCTCGGTGTCCTCGAGCGCGGTGCGCTGGAACGACGTGACGGGGGTGGCCCACCGGACGATCTCGTCTGCGGCGGTGGCGGGCCGTTCGCGCTTGAACAGCTCCCACTGATCCGGGAAGTCGGCGAAGGCCATCATCCCCTGGGTGATCGAATTCCTGGTCGTCTCGTTGCCCGCCACGGCCAGCAGGATGACGAAGAAGCCGAGTTCGTCGTCGCTGAGCTTGTGTCCTTCGACGTCGGCCTGGACCAGCTTGGTGACCAGGTCCTCACCCGGGGTGTCCGCCCGCTCGGCGGCCAGCTGCATGCCGTAGGTGATCAGTTCGACCGACGCGCTGATGGCGTCGTTGCCTGCGAACTCGGGGTCCATGTCGCCGACCATCTGGTTGGACCAGTGGAAGAGCTTCATGCGGTCTTCCTGCGGCACGCCCATCAGTCCGGCGATGGCCTGCAGGGGGAGCTCGGCCGACACCTGCTCGACGAAGTCGCCGGTGCCCTCGGCAACGGCCTTCTGCGCGATGTCGCGGGCCCGCTGGGCCAGGTCGGCGCGCAGCCGTTCGACGGCCCGCGGGGTGAAGGCGCGCGAGACGATCTTGCGCAGGTGGGTGTGGTGCGGCGCGTCCATGTTGAGCAGCACGAACTTGCCGGTCTCGATCTGGCTGTCGACCGTGCCGTCCTTGTATCGCGGTAGGGCGGTCTTCTGCAGGCTGGAGAAGACGTCGCTGCGCCGCGACACCTCCTTGACGTCCTTGTGCTTGGTGACCACCCAGTAGCCGCCGTCGCCGAATCCGCCGACGCCCTCGGGCTGTTCGTTCCACCAGATCGGGGCGACCTTGCGCATCTCGGCGAGTTCCTCGACCGGCAACCGCTCGGCATAGATGTCCGGGTCGGTGAAGTCGAAGCCGGCGGGAAGGTTCGGACCGGTGACAGTCTCCGGCATCTTGGTCACTCCTCACACGAGGCGATCTAGTGGCGTATTCCATAGCTACACCACACGTCGGAGGTACCGCGGCAGGTTGGAGAAAGTTCCGAGTAGAACGTGTTCATCCGTGCCGGACGCCGACGATCTCGGCCCTGAGGATGCGCCCGTGTAACGAAGTGCGGCAGAATTCGGAATACTCGTTGAGCGACCCTGAGTAACTTCCGTACCAGCCGTAACACCTCGAGAGGCCACCGTGATGGGCAACGACACACGAAGGTTTCTGACCGCCGCGCTCTGCGGCGCGTCCGGACTGATCGCTGCGGTCTGCGTGACCGCGACCGCGTCAGCCGACCCCGGAGTACCGCCTCCGCCACCGCCGGCCGTCCCGTCGGTCGCGGGCCCCTTGGTCCCAGCACCCGCGCCCGGACCCGCGCCCGCCGCACCGCTGCAGGCCGCCGCCGGCCAGCAGGCCCCGGCCGAAGCCCTTCCGGCGCCCGCTCCCGCCGAGGGAGTGCCACACATCCCGAGCCCGGACGCGCTGCCGCCGGGTTCGACGATGGATCCGGCGGCCAAGGGCAACGAGGATCCGAACGTCAGCTACCTGAAGGACCTCTGGCAGGCGGTGCAGAACAAGGAGATCAGCGGCAAGGAGGCCCTGATCATGGGACTCGCGCAGCGTGGCATGAATACGCCGTACCCCCAGCAGGCCGCGGGCCCGAACGTGCCGCGCAGCGGTGTCGATCCGGCCGCTCCCGCCGGTCTCCCCGCTCCGGCCGCAGCCCCCGGGGCACCGGCGCCGCTGCTGCCACCGCCGCCCGCGCCTGCACCGGCGCCCGCCGCCGCTCCGGCGCCGGCCCCCGCGCCTGCACCTGGCCCGCTGCTGCTGCCGCCTCCCGCCGCCTGACCGACCCGGCGCTACAGCTAGCCCACTTCGACGCGCGCGGGCACGTGCTTGTGCCACGGCGTTCCCGCGTACGCGTCGCGCCAGTCCGACGAGGTGAGCGCATTGGGCGCCACGCCGGGCGTGTGCGACGTGCCGTCGGCGTCGTGGTGGTCGAGTCCGTAGCCATTGGGCAGCGACACGTGACCCGGCAGCATGGCATCGCTGATCTCGACCGTCGCTCGCGCCGATCCGGCTGCGGTCGTGATGCGCGCCGATCCACCGTCGACCAGCCCGATGGCCATCGCGTCTGCCACGCTGATCCGCAACGCACCGTCGACGTCGCGCTTGCGCCACGCCGGATCGCGCAGGATGTCGTTGGCGGTGTAGGCACGCCGCTCGCCCGCCGACAGCACTAACGGGAACTCGTCGGTGGTCAGCCGCGCGGGCGCGTCGCGTAGCTTGCCGATCTCGGCGAGCATCTCGGGCATTTCGAGCGCGATCCGCTTGTCCTCGTGGGTGATGAGGTCGAAGTCGTCGGCGTACTCGTGCACGCTGAACGTCACGCCGGACCTGCTGGACAGGATTGCCTCGAACAGTGCATTGCCGTCGGCGTGCCCGGCACGCCGAACGGCCTCCGGATAGGTCATCGCCGTCTTCTGCGCCAGGCCCCACAGTGCCGCGGCGCCGGCCAGGCCGTCGGGCAGGGTGGGCCCCAGCGTCTCGTACAGCACGAACGGCAGCACCCGGCCCAGCGCCGGGTTGGCGCTCACGGCGACGAAGAAGGCCTGCGCGTAGGCGTCGAGCCCGGACTCGGCGGCCCGCCGCAGCGGCCGCAGATCCTCCTCGTCGACCACACCGAGCGCACGCACCAGCCGCGCCCAGATCTCCGGTTCGGCCAGCGTGCCCGGCAACGGCTCGAATATCGGGTGCCGCAGGTGAAAGGTGTTGTGCGGGAACTCCAGATTGAAGAACGTCGCCTCGGGCTTCTCGAACTGACTCGCCGCAGGCAACACGTAATCGGCGAGGCGGGCCGTCTCGGTCATCGCGACGTCGATGACGACGAGCAGTTCCAGCGACGACAGCGCCTCGCGGACGGCGGCCGAATCGGCCACCGAGTGCGCGGGGTTGCTGCTCTCGACGATCATGCCGCGGAAGCGGTCGGGGTGATCGGTCGAAATCTCCTGCGGCACGACATTGCTGGGGACCAGGCCGGCGATGACCGGCGCTCCCGTCACCGGCGTGCGCCCGACCCCGCTGGTCGCGAACAACGGCGCGAACATCGAGTGCAGATGCTGCGCACCGCGTTTGGCGAAGCTGCCGGTGAGGATCCACAGCAGCTTGTCGAGGTAGGAGCACAGCGTGCTGTTGGGCGCCTGCTGAACTCCGAGGTCCTCGAACACCGCGACGCTCGACGCGGCCGCGATGCGCCGTGCGGCGCCGCGGATCAGGTCCTCCGCCACGCCGCAGCGCTGCGCGTAGTCGGCGATCGGAACCTCGCGCAGCACCTCGCGCACCGCGTCGACGCCGGTGACGTGCTGGGCGAGGAACGCGTCGTCGCAGAGGTTCTCGGTGACGAGCACCGCGGCGAGCGCAGCGAGGCACCAGGCGTCGGTGCCGGGCCGAACCCGTAGGTGGAAGTCTGCCAGCTTCGCGGTGTCGGTGACGACGGGGTCGATCACGATCATCGAGCGTCCGGGATCCTTGGCGATCTCGTTGAGCACCACCCGCGCACGGGGGAAGCTCTGCGACATCCAGGGGTTCTTGCCGACGAACACCGACACCTCGGCATGCTCGAACTCGCCGCGGGTATGGCCGCCGTAGAGGTGCCGGTCGACCCAGTGCTCACCGGTCTTCTCCTGCGCCAACGCATTCGAGCGGTAGCGGGAGCCGATGGCCCGCAGGAACGCCCCGCTGTAGGCGCCACCGAGATGGTTGCCCTGGCCGCCGCCGCCGTAGTAGAACACCTTGTCTCCGCCGTGTTCGTCCCGAATCCGGGCGAAGCCCTCGGCGATCTCGAGAATCGCGGTGTCCCAGTCGATCTCTTCATAGGAGCCGTCGGCGCGGCGGCGCAGGGGAGAGGTGAGCCGGTTGCGGTCGTTCTGATAGTGGTCGAGGCGCAGCGCCTTGTTGCAGGTGTAGCCCTGCGATGCGGGATGCGCCTTGTCGCCGCGGATCTTGGCGATCGTGCGGTCCTCTGTCTGAACGACGATCCCGCAGTTGCATTCGCACAGGATGCAGGCGGTGGCCTGCCATTCGGTGGTGGCGTCGGTGGTCATCGCGACGAGTTCCCTTCTCCGGTCTCTGCCGCCACGATGGCGCGCAACTGTCGGTGGACGAGGTCGATCGGCGTGGCGTCGCGCGTCGCGCGCGCCACCACGATCGCGCCCTCGAGCGAGGTCATCAGCAGCATCGCGATCTCCTCGGCACGCCCCTGCGAGACACCGTCGTCCTCGAGGCGCCGCCGGATCGACTCGGTCCAGCGGGTGAACGCCGCGGCAGCCCGGTCGAGCGCCGGTGCGTTGTCCGCCTCTACCGCCACCGCGACGACGGGGCATCCGGCGCGGTAGTCGGACTCGGCGAGCGAGGCACGGAAGCCGTCGAACACGACGTCGAGCACCTCGAGGGCATCGCGGGCGGCATCGATCTGAGCGGTGATGAAGTCCGCGGCGTAATCGACTGCCTCGCAGAGCAATTGGTTCCGGCCACCGGGGAAGTAGTGGTAGGCCGACCCGCGCGGGGCACCGCTGTGCGCAAGGACGTCGGAGATCGCGGTCGAATGTGCGCCGCGCTCGCGGATCAGCAGCGCGGTCGAGACGACCATCCGTTCCCGTGG
>JAQSXQ010000058.1 GCA_029256565.1 Mycobacterium sp. | reverse complement strand
CGCTGGATCGCCGTGCCCATGGCGCCGTCGATCACCATGATCCGCTCGCGCAGGGCAACCGTGAGTTCCTCGGTGCAGTCTGGGCGGATGTTCGGCTCGAAGACTTCCGGCTCTGGGGATGACACGTACGTTCCTTCCATTACGGAAGGCGTCCTTAACTCTGCCGAGCGTGGCGGATGCCCAAATGGGGACCAGGCCCCCGGGCAACCGTTGCAACGCCTCTCGACCGAACAAGTCTACGTCGTCATCCGGTCGACGTCTGGGACGCCCAACTCGTGCGCCGCGGCGCACGGGCACTTCGGTCCACATGGTAGTCGCTCGCCCCGAAAGGTCAGGGCGACAGACCCGCCCGACGGTGCCGCTCCCCCGTCCGGTGCAGGGCTTAGGCTGAGATGGTGACAGACCTGCCCGAACTGCATGACCCCATCGTGGTCGCGGCCTTCGAGGGGTGGAACGACGCCGGGGATGCGGCAAGCGATGCGCTGGAGCATCTCGACGCCATCTGGGAGGCCGACACCATCGTCGAGATCGACGACGAGGCGTACTACGACTACCAGGTCAACCGCCCGGTGATCCGCCAGATCGACGGCGTCACCCGCGAGCTGGTGTGGCCGTCCCTGCGCATCTCGCACTGCAGGCCGCCGGGCAGCAATCGGGACATCGTGCTGATGCACGGCGTCGAGCCCAACATGCGGTGGCGCACGTTCTGCGCCGAGCTGCTCGCGATCGCCGACAAGCTGAACGTCGAGACCGTCGTGATCCTCGGTGCCCTGCTGGCCGACACCCCGCACACGCGTCCGGTGCCGGTATCGGGGGCGGCCTACTCGCCCGAGTCGGCGAAGTTCTTCGGTCTCGAGGAGACCAGGTACGAGGGGCCCACCGGCATCGCGGGCGTCTTCCAGGACGCCTGCGTCGCGGCGGGCATCCCCGCCGTCACGTTCTGGGCAGCCGTCCCGCACTACGTGTCGCAGCCGCCCAATCCGAAGGCGACCGTGGCGCTGCTGCGTCGGGTGGAGGACGTGCTCGACGTCGAGGTGCCGCTCGCCGACCTGCCTGCCGCCGCCGAGGAGTGGGAGCAGGCGGTCACCGAGATGACCGCAGACGACGAGGAGATCGCCGAATACGTGCACTCCCTCGAAGAGCGCGGCGACGCCGAGGTCGACATGTCCGAGGCGATCGGCAAGATCGACGGCGACGCACTGGCCGCGGAGTTCGAGCGCTACCTACGCCGCCGCGGGCCCGGGTTCAGGGGCTAGCCAGACAGGCTAGGCGGACACCGAGCGCGCACCCTTGGACCGGTCACGGTCGAGGTAGCGGGCCTTGGAGGCCTCGAACTTGGCGGCCTCGGCCTCCATCCGCCCGATGAGTTCGGCGAGTTCCTCGCGGCTGCGCTCCCCCGCCCCGGTGAGGTCGTCGCGGTCGAACACCCGCCAGTACCGCAGCACGGGCAGCACGACGTCGTCGAGGTGCTGGCGCATGTCGTAGATCCCGCCGACGGCCATCTTGACGGCGTTGCGGCGGAAGTTGGGGATCGAGAACCCGGGCATCTGGAAGTTCAGCAGGATCCGGTAGATCGAGTGCATGGCGCGGTCGGGCGCCAATTCCAGCGCCGACGCGGCCAGCCCGCGGTAGAAGATCATGTGCAGGTTCTCGTCGGCGGAGACCCGCTTCAGCAGCGCGTCGGCGTACGGCTCGGCGCACGCCCGACCGGTGTTGCGGTGGGACACGCGGGTCGCGAGTTCCTGGAAGGTGACGTAGACCAGCGCGTCGAGCATCGACTCCGGTGCCACGGAGCCCTGGCCCTGCTGGCCCGGGCTGAACCCGGCGGTCACCTGCTGCATGCGCGCCTGCTCCAGGGCGACCGGGTCCACCGCACGGGTGACCAGCAGGTAGTCGCGCAGCGCGATCCCGTGCCGGTTCTCCTCGACGGTCCAGCGGTTCACCCACGCACCCCAGGCGTCGTCGAGGCTGAAGTGCTCGGCGATCGCACGGTGGTACGACGGCAGGTTGTCCTCGGTCAGCAGGTTGGTGACCATCGCGATCCTGGCCACCTCCGTCAGGCCGGAGTCCTCGGGCGTCCACACGGTTCCGACGCCCGCGCCGGCAGCGGCCGACCACGGCACGTAGTCGTGCGGGTTCCAGTCCTTGGTCGCCGCGAGGTGCAGGTTCATGCCCGCTTCGGCGACGGGTTCGAGTTCCCGGAGCAGTTCCAGGTCGCTCACCGTTCGCGCCATCGTTGGCCTGCCGTCCGCTCGTCGAGTTCTGATCAGCGGCCGGTTGGCATCGCGATGAGTGTCGAGGCTACCGGTCGGTGCGCTGAACCCCGGGGAGGCTGGCTACGAACACCGGGTCATTCCCCCCGGAAGCCGTGATTGCGCTCGCTGGTCCAGCGGCCGAGTGCGGCGACCTCGGCGTCCATCCTTGGCAGGATGTCGGGCACCATCGCGCGCACCGGGATCTCGCCGATCCGGGTGGACATCACCGGCTTGAGCCACTGCAGTGCGCTCACCCAGCCGGGACAGAAGATCCGCGACTTGCGCTTCTCGATGCCCTTGACGAACGCCTCGCCGCACTGCTCGACCGACGTGGTCGCCGACAGGGGGCCGGGCAGCCGCGACAGCATCTCGGCGAAGGTCGACATGTCGGTCTTCGAGTCGCGGACCATCGCGGTGTCGATCCACGACATGTGGGCCGAGCCGACGTCGACGCCGCGGTAGGCGACCTCGAGTCGCAGCGCGTTGGCGAACTGCTCGACCGCCGCCTTGGACGCGTTGTAGGGCGCAAGGCCGGGGGCGGCGGCGAACGCCGCGAGCGACGAGACGATCAGCACGTAGCCGCGTCGGTCGATGATCGACGGCAGGGTCGCACGGACCGTGTGGAAGACGCCGAGCACGTTGATGTCCATCAGCCGCTTGAACGCCTCGGGGTCGACCTGCAGCACCGACCCGTAGCTGGCGATGCCTGCGTTGGCCACCACCACGTCGATGCCGCCGAACTTCGCGATCGCCGCGTCGGCGGCGGCCTGCATCGCCGCCAGATCGCGCACGTCGGCCACCACGGTGAGGACGCGTTCGTTGCCCAACGCGGTGGCCGTGCGCGCGAGCTGCCGCTCGTCGACGTCGGTCAAGACCACCGTGGCGCCCCTGGCGTGCAGTCCGTGGGCCACCTCGGCGCCCACGCCCGCTGCTCCACCGGTGATCAGAACTACGCGACCGCTTACGGAGTGACTTCTGGACATGACGCGAAGGGTACGACACCGGCGCACCGCGCCGGCGGCCGATGCACCTACAGAGCAACCCCGAGCAACGCGTCGACGGCCGTCGCCACCAGTCGCGGAGCGTCGGTGTCGTGACCGCCGTAGGTGAGCGCGTCGGTGGCCCACGCGTCCAACGCGGCAAGCGCTTTGGGTGTGTCGAGGTCGTCGGCGAGGTACCGGCGCACCCTGGCGATGAGGTCTCCTGCGTCGGGTCCCGCCGGCAACGCCGTCGCCTCCCGCCACCTGGCCAGCCTGGCGCGGGCGTCGTCGAGCACGGCGTCGGTCCAGAACCGGTCGGTGCGGTAGTGCCCGGCGAACAATCCCAGCCGGATGGCCGACGGTTCCACGCCGTCGGCGCGCAGCCGGGAGGCGAGCACCAGGTTGCCGCGGCTCTTGCTCATCTTGTGGCCGTCCCAGCCGATCATGCCTGCGTGGACGTAGTGCCTGGCGAATCTGCGTTCCCCCGTTGCCGATTCGGCGTGCGCGGCGGAGAACTCGTGATGCGGGAAGATCAGGTCGCTGCCGCCGCCCTGGACGTCGAGGCCCGTGCCGATGCGGGTGAGCGCGATCGCCGCGCACTCGACGTGCCAGCCCGGCCTGCCGGGGCCGAACGGTGACGGCCAACTCGGCTCGTCCGGTCGCTCGGCACGCCACAGCAGGGCATCGAGCGGATCGGCCTTGCCCGCGCGGTCGGGATCACCGCCTCGCTCGCCGAACAGGCGAAGCATGGTGTCGCGGTCGTAGCCCGACTCGTAGCCGAACTGGACCGTGGCGTCGGCATGGAAGTAGACGTCCGGGTACTGGGGGTCGTCGACGACGTAGGCGGCGCCCGAGGCGATCAGCTTCTCGACGAGTTCGATGACTTCGTCGATCGCGTCGGTGGCGGCCACGTAGTCGTGTGGGGGCAGCACGCGCAGTGCGGACATGTCGTCGCGGAACAGCTGGGTCTCCCTGGCGCCGAGATCGCGCCAGTCGATGCCGTCGCGCGCGGCACGCTCGAACAGCGGGTCGTCGACGTCGGTGACGTTCTGCACGTAGTGCACCCGGCGACCGGAGTCCAGCCACTGCCGGTAGACCAGGTCGAACGTCAGGTAGGTGGCGGCATGGCCGAGGTGGGTCGCGTCGTACGGGGTGATGCCGCAGACGTACATCGACGCCGTCTCGCCCGTGGACACCGGGCGGACCTGCCGGTCGGCACTGTCGTACAGCCGCAGTTCCGGGCCCCGTCCGGGCAGCTCCGGAACGACGGGCGCCGACCACGATTGCATGGCTCCGACTCTAGAGACGATTTCGGGCTCCTCACGTACGGGGGTGTGCTTGAAGAGGGACACCGGAGCCGCCGATTCCATTCCCGGAGGGGTCCACGACTAGTAGATCGAGCGGATCCCCTCGAGCAGGATCTCGGCGAACTCGGGCCTGCACATCAGCAGGTCCGGAAGGTAGGGGTCGGGACGGTTGTAGAGCAGCGGGGAGCCGTCGATGCGCGAGGCGTGCAGTCCCGCGGCAGCCACGACGCCTGCCGGCGCGGCCGAATCCCATTCCCACTGCCCGCCCGCGTGGATGTAGGCGTCGACGTCGCCCCGCACGACGGCCATTGCCTTCGCACCCGCCGAGCCGATGCCGATCAGCTCGATGTCGAGGACGTCGCGCAGCCACCACAGCACGGTCGGTGGCCGGTTGCGGCTGGTGGCGACGCGGATGGGGCCGGGCTTGCGCGGCGGCGGCCCGGTCACGGTGTCGGTGCGGTAGACCTCGCCGCTGGCGGGCAGGCCGACGACGGCGTCGGTGATGCCACCGTCGCGGCCGCCGTCCGGTGCGCCGCTGCGCTGCCACAGCGCGATGTGCACGGCCCAGTCCACCCGGCCGGGCATCGAGAACTCACGCGTGCCGTCGACCGGGTCGACGATCCACACCCGGTCGGCCCCGAGCCGCGCCAGATCGTCGGCCGCCTCCTCGGACAGGATGGCGTCGTCGGGCCGGGCCTCGCGCAACCGGTCCAGGATGAACGTGTTGGCCCGCCGGTCGCCGATGTCGCCCAGGTCGTAGGGGTCGTAGAACCCGACTTCCTCGCGAAGGTCCACCAGCATCGCGCCGACGTCCTTGGCCACCTGCGCGGCAAGCGCCGCGTCGGTCACGCCGGCGGTGTCGACTGCGGCGTGGCGGCCGGGGCGCGCACCACCATGGCGACGGCCGGGAAGTAGGCCGCCATCTCCGAGCGCGAGCGACGCAGGGCGGCGGTGCCGAAACCGCGGTGCCGGTGGTCGGGGTGGACCCAGATGCGCACGTTGACCTCGCCGTCGACCAGCTCACCGAAGACCATGCCGACCTTCTGGGAGCCCTCCTCGGCGACGAACCAGACCGCTTCCTCGGCGTGCACGCGGCTGACCGCGGAACGGATCTCGTCGTCGAGGTTGCCTGCCGGCGCGCCGGACCCGTCGCCGCTGGCGCCGACGTCCTCGGTGCGGGCGGCGAACACGTCGCGGTCCTGCTCTGCGGAGAACGGACGCAGGGTCAGGCCCTCCCCCGAGCTGGCCGGCCGCTCGGCGAAGGTGAACGTGAGCTGCTTGTTGAGGTCGTCGAGTTCCTCGGCGATGCGCCTGCGCGAATCCCGGGTGAGGCGGTCGAACTGCATCGCCATCACCGCCTCGCCACCCAGCTGCGACGTGCCGAGCAGTTTGGCGATCGCCTCGACCGCTGACGCCTTGTCGTCTGCCTCGACGATCACGTCGAGCACTTCGTGCCTGAGGTCGAGCGCCTTCTGCAGGGCATCGGTGATCTCGCGGCGGGCGGCAGCCCGGTCATGATCGGTCATGCCCGCCAGCGTAGAACACGCGGAGGCGTCGAGAGCGGGGTTGCGGCCGTCAGAAGGCGGGCCACGGGATGGGCCGGTGCCGGTCGGGCGTCGGCATCACCGGATCGTCAAGCAGCAGAACGGCTCTGGCGTACAGGGCGTCGATCTCGCGGTTGGTGATGTGACCGCTGAGCGCATCGGCGAGGTCGCCGCACAGTGCGTCGCGGAACGCCGCGACGCGAGCCAGGGTGTCGTCGTCGATCGGCTTGCCCGCCCACCCCCACAGCACGGTGCGCAGTTTGTCGTCGCTGTGCAGGCTCACGCCGTGGTCGACTCCCCGCACGCGTCCGTCGACGCCTGCCAGGATGTGGCCGCCCTTGCGGTCGGCGTTGTTGATCAGCACGTCGAACACGGCCATCAGCCGCAGTCGGGCGTCGTCGGCGTGCACGAGCGTGACCTCGTCGCCCTGGTAGTCGTAGGCCTGCAGGATCGGCAGGTAGCCCGGCGGGACGCGACCCGCGGGCACGAGGTCGACGAGATCGGGTCCCTCGGGTTCGGCGCCGGAGTCGTCGAGCGCGTCACCGGGCTGGTCGACCCACTGCTGCACCATGCCCGGCCCTGCCGGTCCCTCGCGAATCAGGGTGTGCGGCACGATCTCCCAGCCGAGGGCATCCGAGACCAGGAAGGCGCCGTACTCGCGGCCGGCGAGCGTCCCGTCGGGGAAGTCCCACAGCGGCGCCTCGCCGGCCACCGGCTTGTAGACGCAGTGCGCCTGCCGGTCGTCGAGATGCGCCTCGCACAGGAAGGTCGCATTGCTGGCGGATCGGATGCGTCCGATGACGGTCAGTTCACCGCGACTCAGGACCTCTCCGACCGCTGCGTCAGAAGTCGGGCTCATCGTCGTCGGCACCACCGAAGGCGCCGCGCCGGTAGCCGTTGGTCCGCACGCAGATGTGGCCTGCAGGATCGAGGGGTTCGTCACACAGCGGGCACGGCGGCCGTCCCGCGGAGATGACGCGGTTGGAACGGTTGGCGAACTCGCGCGCCGACTCGGGGGTGAGGAACACCCGCACGGCGTCGGGGCCGTCCTCGGCGTCGTCGAGGACCACCGACGCGTCGAACTCGGTATCCGATACCGCGAGCAGTTCGACGACGACCGTCTGCGCCTCGGAATCCCAGCCCAGGCCCATGGTGCCGACCCGGAACTCCGCGTCGACCGGCATGACCAGCGGGCTCAGGTCGCCCACCTCATCGGTCTCGGGTGGGATCGGGGTGCCGAACCGGCGGTTGATCTCGAGCAGCAGCGCGGAGATGCGCTCGGCGAGCACGGCGACCTGCTGCTTCTCCAGCATCACCGACACCACCCGCGCGTCGTGGACCGCCTGCAGATAGAACGTCCGGTTTCCCGGCTGCCCAACGGTCCCGGCCACGAAGCGGTCGGGTGAGCGGAAGACGTGAATCGAGCGGGTCATGGCCCTTCCAAAATACCGGTATCGGCTGAGCTGCCGTAATTCCCACGGCCGTAGGTCACCCGGTGGAACCGCCGACCACCGCGTCGGAGGCGGCGACGGCGCCCTCCTCGGCAGTCTGCGCGGGCTTGGGCACTAGCGCTGACGTGAGGTCTGCGCCGGTGTGATTGACGTGCAGGACGAACGGGCGCACCGGGGTGTAGCGGATGACGCTCATCGACGCCGGGTCCGCGGTGATGCGCTGGAAGCCGTCGAGATGGACGCCGAGCGCGTCGGCGAGCACCGCCTTGATCACGTCGCCGTGCGTACACGCGACCCACAGGGCGTCCCCGCCGTGCTCCTCGCCGAGCCTGCGGTCGTGCTCGCGGATCGCGGCAACTGCACGTTCGCGAGTCCTTCGCCCTCGGGGAACACCGCGGCGCTGGGCTGCTGCTGCACCACCGCCCACAGCGGTTCCTTGACGAGGTCGCCGATCTTCTGGCCCGTCCACTGTCCGTAGTCGACCTCGACCAGCCGGTCGTCGACGACGGGGTCGAGACCGAGGGCGTCCGCGAGGGGTTCGACGGTGCGTTCACAGCGCAGCAGGGGCGAGCGGACGATGGCCTTGACCGGCAGGTCGCCCATGCGGGCGACGACGCCGAGGGCTTGTTCGCGGCCCTTGTCGTCGAGGTCGACGCCCTCGGACCGGCCGGCCAGGGTGTGGGCGGTGTTGGACGTCGAGCGTCCGTGGCGCAGCAGGATGACGGTCATGTCACTGCGCCGCCAGGACGCCGGTGCCGAGCAGGATCAGCACGACCACGCCTAGGAGCACGCGGTAGGCGACGAACCAGTACATGCCGTGCCGGACCAGGAACTTGAGGAACCAGGCCACCGCGGCGTACCCGACGACGAACGCGATGACGACCGACACCAGCAGCTGCGGACCGGTGGCGCTCATGCCCTCGGTCACCGGGGCGAATGCGTCGGGCAGCGAGAACAGACCCGACGCCAGCACCGCCGGGATGGCCAGCAGGAACCCGAAGCGCGCGGCCACCTCTCGGTTCTGGCCGAGGAACAGGCCCGCGCTGATCGTGGCGCCGGACCGCGAGACACCGGGGACCAGTGCCATGCACTGCGCCAGACCGACGATGACGCTGTCCTTCCACGTCAGCTGTTCGACGGTGCGGTTCTGCTTGCCGTAGTACTCCGCGGCGGCGATGACGGCCGAGAACGCGATGAGTGCGATCGCGACGATCCAGAGGTTGCGCACCCCGCCGCGGATCTGGTCCTTGAAGAGCAGTCCCAGTACGCAGATCGGGATGGTGCCGATGATCACCCACCAGCCCAGCCAGTAGTCCGACGTGCGCCGCGCCGAGTCGCGCAGACCGCCGAACCAGGCGATCAGGATGCGGCGGATGTCGCCTGCGAAGTAGACGAGGACCGCCAGTTCGGTGCCGAGTTGCGTGACGGCGGTGAACGAGGCACCCGCGTCGTCGTCGAAGAACAGCTGGGACGCGATGGCGAGGTGGCCCGAGGACGACACCGGCAGGAACTCGGTGAGCCCCTGCAGTACGGCCAACACCACCACCTGTAGCCAGGACATGGCCTCGACGATCACGCCGAAGACCGTACCGCGCGGGGTGGATCAGCGATTCGAGCGTGGCACCGGGTGGGCGTCGGCCACTGCGTCGCGTACCGCCGCCGCGAGACTGCGCTCGTCGTCGACGTCGATGTTCGCCAGGCTGCGGGTCGACGTGGCGACCACGTCCTCGGCCAGGGGCACCGGACCGGCCAGACGGGGCCGGTAGACCTCGATGACCAAAGCGTGACGGTCGACCTGGAATTCGACGTGGAAGCTGAACGACCTGCCGTCACCGACGGCGCCGAATCCGCTGGCGAACAGCCCCGTCGAGATGTCCTCGATGCGGAATCGCTGGTCCACGGCGGGCCGGTCCGCGGCGAGGGTCATTGACGCACACTAACGCCGGGGCGCGTACCTGGCAGGCCGGACGCGACCGAACGGTGAACGCCGGCTTCCCTACACTCGACCTGCGAGTGACCTCTTATCCGCACGCCTCGAGAGCTACCCTTTGCCTTTTCATCGAAACCTACGACGTCGCCTAAGTCACGCTGCCGTTGCCGGCGTGACGGTCGTCGCCGTCGGGGCGTGCTCGTCGGATCCCGTCGAGGCGCCGCCGCCGACCATCGCACCGGC
>JAQSXQ010000743.1 GCA_029256565.1 Mycobacterium sp. | reverse complement strand
GAGGCGGTCGAACCACCACAGGCTGAGCGTGGTCAGCAGCACGCCCTTGCCCGGGATCCCGGGCTCGAGCACGTGGTCGAACGCGCTCACGCGATCGCTCGCGACGACGAGCATGCGCGCGGGCGACGCGCCTTCGGCCGTGTCGGCGGGGACGTACAGGTCCCGCACCTTGCCGGAGTACACGTGTCGCCAGCCGGGCAGGTCGAGGGCAGAGGGGGTCGCGTCCGTCACCCGCCCCATTATCCCGGGGCGTGGGTCAGGGCGTCACCACGTCGACGTACGCGAACGCCTCGTCCGTGACCCCCGGCCAATGCTCGGCGTGCTGGACGTCGAGCATGACCCATTCGCGCAGTGTGCGCCCGCCGATCTGCATGCGCTCGCCGCTGCGGGCGGCCTCCAATTCATCCGCGCGCTCAGCAGGCACCTTGACCACGAGAGTGCCGCGATGGCTGATGAACGCGAACACCTTGCCACGGATGCGCAGGCCCTCGCTCCCGAACATCGGGCCGATGTCGACGCCGGGGCGCCCGAGGTACTCTGCCGCGATCGGGTCGAAGATCTCACGCGCTCGCGCGACCGCCGCGGGATATTCGCCGGCTGGTGATGAAGCGTCCGGGTCGTCGGTCATGCTGAGACCATACGGCCGGGCGCAGACGTGAAGAAAGAGCTCCGGGCCGGGCTTGCGCGGATTCCACGCCGTGTCAACCCGATGGCGCGCCGGCGGAGCCACCGCCACCATGGAGACATGACAGCACTCGCAGTGACCCTGCTCATCATCGGAATCGTGCTGCTGCTGTTCGGCGTGTTCGTCGAGGCGGTGCAGTTCCTGCTGTGGATCGGGATCATCATCCTGGTGATCGCCGTCATCGCGTGGCTGATGCGCTTCATTCGACGTCAGACATGACAGCGCCCGGCATTCGGCTGTGAAGTCACCGCATCGACGACTTCTCAGCCGAAGACGGGCGTAACCTGACCACAAACGATGCCCCGGACCCGGCATCCGCGGCCCGCACCTCGCGAGCCGCGGGAACGGGGCTGGAGCATGAACGAGCAACAGGCCCGCGAGGTAAAGGACCTCTCGCCGGGTCGCCACCGCGCCGGCAACGATTTCACCGAACTCTCGCGCATCGTGACGTCGAGCGGCCTCATGCGCCGACGTTACGGCTACTACTGGACCAAGCTGATCGGCGCGGTCCTCGTGCTGGGCGTCGCGATCGCCGTCTTCATCATGATCGGCGATACGTGGTGGCAGCTGTTCACCGCCGCCGCACTGGCCGTCGTGTTCACCCAGATCGCCATGCTCGGGCACGACGCCGCGCATCGCCAGATCTTCGTGTCGGGAAAGTGGAACGACTGGACGTCCCTCGTCCTCGGCAACCTCCTGGTGGGCATGAGCTACGGGTGGTGGCAGCACAAACACACCCGTCACCACGCCAATCCGAACAAGATCGGCACCGATCCCGACATCGAGCTGCCGGTCATCGCGTTCACCCCAGAGCAGGTGGAGCAGCGTTCGCGCCGTCATGGTGCCGCCGTGAAGTGGCTCATGGCTCATCAGGGCCTGTTCTTCTTCCCGATCCTGCTGCTCGAGGTGTTCTCGCCCGAGCCTCTCCGCCGCCGGTGGATCGAGGCCGCGTTCCTGCTGCTGCGGATCGGCGCCTACCTGGCGCTCGTATTCGTGGTGCTCTCGCCCGGTATCGCCGCGGTGTTCCTGGCGGTGCAGCTGGGCATCTTCGGCGTGTACATGGGTCTGTCCTTCGCACCCAACCACAAGGGCATGCCTCTCGTGCCCGCCGATGTCAAGCTCGACTTCCTCCGACGGCAGGTGCTGATGAGCCGCAACATCCGCGGCAGCAGGGTGCTCGATGTCGTGATGGGCGGACTGAACTACCAGATCGAGCACCACCTGTTCCCCTCGATGCCTCGGCCGCACTTGCGCGAGGCGTCGCTCACGATCCGGCAGTACTGCCTCGATCACGGCGTCCGCTACACCGAAACAGGACTGTGGGAGTCGTACGCGATCGTCACGCGGTACATCAACCGCGTCGGGCTCGGCGAACGGGATCCGTTCGAGTGCCCTCTGCTGCAGCAGCGCGCGGCGGTGTGACCGGCCACGCCGGGTCTCGTCAGCCCTCGACGACGCGTGCCGCGATGTCGCTGCGGTGCTGTCCGCCCTCGAGGCCGATCTCGGCGACCGCGCGGTAGACGCGATCCCGCGCCTCGGCGAAGGTCGTGCCCAGTGCGACCACGTTGAGCACGCGCCCGCCGGTGGCGACGAGGCCGCCGTCGGTCTCGGCGGTGGCGGCGTGCGCGAGATGCACGCCTTCGACCGCCTCGGCCGCGTGCAGGCCGGTGAGCGGGCGGCCTGTCACGGGCGCCGCCGGGTACCCCTCGCTGGCGAGCACCACGGTCACCGCGACGGCTTCGGCGAACGCCGGCTGCGGCCGGTCTTCGAGGTGACCGGATGCCGCGGCCAGCAGCAGCTCCGACAGCGGGTCGACCAGCCGCGGCAGCACGACCTGCGTCTCGGGG
>JAQSXQ010000057.1 GCA_029256565.1 Mycobacterium sp. | reverse complement strand
GGCATGCCGCACACCTCGTGGTTGCGGTACGGAACGCACAGCGGCTCACGCTTCTTCGCGGTGTAGCGCTCGAGGTCGGCGAGTGTCACGAGACCCGGCGTACGGCCCCCCGAGGTGTCCGCGGCTTCCGCCACCACTGCCTCGGCGACCGCCCCGGTGTAGAAGCCCTGTGGGCCCTCGGATGCGATGGCGCCCAACGTCTTCGAGTACGCCGGGTTGGTCAGACGCGTGCCTGCCGCCTTGGGGCTGCCGTCGGGCCCGAGGAAGTATGCGGCGGCCTCGGGGTCGATCTTCAGCTTCGCCGCGGAATCGGCGATGGCGCTGGCCAATCGCGGGCTGACGTCGAAACCACCGTCGGCGAGGTCGACCGCCGGAGCGAACAGGTCGCGCCACGGCGCCTTGCCGTGCTCGGCATGGACGTCGCCGAGCATGCGCACCACGCCCGGTACGCCGATCGACCGGCCCGACGCGCGGGCATCCGGCTTGGGCGCGGTCCGGTCGACGTCGTCGATCCACCTCAGGTAGTTCTCGGTGGCCGCGGCGGGAGCCACCTCGCGGCCGTCGTAGGCCTGCACCGACTTAGACGCGGCGTCGTAGTACACCAGGAAGCCGCCACCACCGATCCCGGACGACTGCGGCTCGACGAGTCCGAGCACCGTCTGGGCGACCACGAGGGCGTCGGCGGCGGTTCCGCCTTCGCCCAGCACCTCGCATGCGGCCTGCGTGGCGAGCGGGTTGGCCGTCACGACGCCGTACGTCGACGTCCGAACCGGGGTCATGTCGGTCCGGTAGCCGGTCGCCACCTCGGGATTGGTCGACAGGTTCTGCGTGGTCGTCGGCGACGCGGCGGGCGACGGCTTGGCCGACGTCTTGGGCGCGGGCGTGCCGTTCGAGACGATCTCGCACGGCGTGGGGGCCACGGCGGTCGACGCACCGTCATCGCCGCAACCGGCGAGCACGAGCACCAGGATTGCGAGGTGGACCGTCACCATGCGGGGAGTGAGCTGGATCCGCAGCATCTTTGGACGGTAGTTCATCAGTAGCCAATTCGTGACCCTGTTACTAGAGTGATGCATGTGGCGCATGGGTATATGCCCAGCACGCCCATGTCGAGGAGATCCCGTGTCCGTCGGTAGCACGCAAGGCGCACGCATGACCGCGATGGTCGCGGCGGTCCTCGGCGTGCTCGTGACGTCGACCTGCATCGGGATGCCGGCAGCTGCCGCCGCCTCGAAGTGCCCCGACGTCGAAGTGATCTTCGCCCGCGGCACCGACGAACCCCCGGGCATCGGAAAGGTCGGCAAGGCGCTGGTCGACGCCCTGCGACCGATGGTCAAGGGCCAGAAGGTCGAGTCGTACGCGGTGAAGTACCCCGCGTCGTACGACTTCCTTCAGGTGGCGGCTGGCGCCACCGACGCCAGCAAGCGCCTGCAGGCAACCGCAGCGAAGTGCCCCGACACCAAGATCGTGCTCGGCGGATACTCCCAGGGCGCGGCGGTCATCGACGTCGTCACGACCTCGCCGATCGCCGGGCTCGGGTACACGGCGCCACTGCCCGCCGCGGTCGTGCCGCACGTCGCCGCCGTCACCGTCTTCGGCAACCCGGCAGCGCGCCTCGGCCGACCGCTCACCCTCATGAGTCCCGACTTCGGCGCCCGCACGGCGGACCTGTGCAACACCAACGACCCGATCTGCTCACCGGGCAGGGACTTCGACGCCCACGTCCGGTATCAGCAGTCCGGGCTGGTGAAGCTCGCCGCCGAGTGGGTGACCAAGCACGTCAAGCCGCAGGACTGAGGGCCTGACGTCAGTCGAAGAGCCGGTCGAGCGCATCGTGTTCGAGTGCGATCCACCGATCCCGTTGTCCCCGAATCTCCTTCACCTCGTCGTCGCCGAGGTGCTCGGCGCCGTCCGGCGTGATCCGGCACAGATCCATCGGGCCGCCGACGCTCGGCGACGACGCATCCAGTGCGTCGAGCACCCGGATCGCCGCCACCATGCCGTATTCGACGTCGCGTTCGGTCATCTGGAAGTGGGCGAGCAGAGCATGGGCCTGCTGAGCCATCGGGGCGCCGCTGCCGATCGACTGGAACCCGGTCTCCTCGTGATGCCCGATGAGCCCGTTCGGGTCGAGGTCGACGATGAAGGGTTTCCCGTCGGCGTATCCGGCGGTCAGGACGTACGTGGCGGGCGTACCCGCCTCCCCCTGTCCCGGCACGTGTTCGATGAAGTTCGCGTAGTGATGCTTGAGCACCGGGACCACCCGGGCCTGCAGTGAGTGGCCGACGTCGTTCGACTCCACGACGGCCTCACCCTCGGCATCGAAGATCTGCTCGAGGTCGTAGAGCACCGCGCGGGATCCGCTGCCGCCCCATGCCGCGTGCTTGCCCATCGCGTGCAGCTTCTGCGCCGGATAGGTCAGCCCGCGGCCCGGATCGGTGATCTGCGAGTCCGACGCCATGGCGATTCCGTTGGCGCACTTGATGGCAAGGACGACGGTCATGTGGTGACCGTATACGCCGGACGAGCGGGCGCGGCGCTTTACCGGACTCCCACTCAGATCGACTGCTCGACGTAGAACCGGGCCGCCCGCCGTATGGCTTCCACCGTCGGCTCGGGTTGCCACCCCAGTTCCCGCGTTGCCTTCCCATGGTCGGCGGGGCAGGTGAAGTCCAGCAGTCGCGCGATCGTGAGGAAAGGGGTGACCCGGCCGGGTAGCAACGCACGAACCGGCTCGGCCGCGTAGGCGCCGGCGTACAGCGCTGTCATGGGGATACCGAAGCGCGGTGGGCGCACACCGGTTTCGCTGGCCGCGGTCTCGAGAATGGTTCGCAGAGGCAGGTAACGCTCGGAGACGATGTATCGCTGCCCGGCTCGGCCGTATTCGGCAGCCAGGACGAGTGCCCTAGCGGCGTCCTCGATGCCCACCACCTCTGCCGACGCGTTGGCAGCGTAGAAGCGCATTCGGCCTTGCGCGGCGCGGGCAACGACCGCGCCATGCGGCGTCGGTTGCCAGTCCCCGGGACCGTAGGTGTTGGACACGCACATGGCCATTGCAGGCAACCGTCCAGTCTGCGCAGCCTCGAGCACGAGTCGCTCCGCCGTCCTCCGGGTGTCGATGTAGTCGCCGCACTGACCGGACCAATTGAACGGGGTGTCTTCGTTGACCGGGCTACCACCTTGGCTGACGGCCAGGGTTCCGATCGTACTGAGGAACACGAACTTCTCGAGTTCCGCGCGCATCGCGATGTCCAAGACCTGGCGCAGTCCCTCGACGTTGGTGCGGACGAGCGGCGTCGGGTCGGGCAGCATGGCCCGGGCATCGACGACGCAGTAGAAGACCACGTCGCGGCCGGACATCGCCGACTCGACGGCTTCCTGGTCGAACACGTCGCCATATCGGCGCTCGACGTCAAGGTCATCGATCCCCCGCGTCGAACTCGTCGTCCGCAGCAGTACCCGCACGTCGTCGCCCCGATCCACGAGTTGACGGGTCACGTGGGAACCGACGAAGCCGCTGGCGCCCATCACGAGCGACTTGCGAACCGAACTCAAGGCATCAGCGCAGATCGTCGAGGCGGAACCACCAGGGGGCGGCGTCAGCCTCCTGCAGACCGCACATCTCGTTGGCATCCGCGAAGTACTCGCGAAGGCGACCCCCTTCTACGCGCGGACCACGCTTGCCTCTCTTGACCGACAGGAAGCCCTCAGCACTCATCGGCTTCTCGTGCAGCGCGTAGGGCGCCATCGAGCGCGAGCCACGACCCACCGTGACACCCCCGAACGTCCATGCCACGTATGGCAGTACGCGCCGCCAGTAGATCTGGCTGGCCTGATGACGTTCCCGAAGGATGTTGGTCCCTGGCATCACGCCCGGATCGAAGTACGCGGCCGACATGTCGCCGGGCACTAGTTGGTTGACAGCGCAGGCAAGGTAGTACAAACCGAGCTTGGTTCGGGCATAGGCCTGCACCCCGTCGTCGTGCGGAATGCACTGCCGCGCCAACGGTTCCCACACCGCAGGCCGGACGCGGGCCGCCCGTTGGAACCACGTCTGACGGATGGTCGGGGATCCGACGACGAGGATTCGGGCATCTGGGGCGAGGTGACGGCTCAGGCGTGCCAGCAGCGCGTGCGGGCCGAGGAGGTTGGTGGCCACCGTCAGCTCGATACCGTCTGAGCTGACCGCCAGTGCATCGTTGCGCAGCACCGCGGCATTGAGGATCACGGTGCTCAACGGTGCGATCGCGCCGGAGTCGACCATCGCCGTGATCCGATCCGCCGCGGCCCGGACGCTATCGCGGCTCCCCTGGTCGCAGGTGACGATGTGCGTCCGCCCGTTCACTGTGCGGTCGCCGAGCAGCCCTTCCAGCATCTCGCCCCGCGCCGCGTTCCGTACCGGCAGGACCGACTGCCAGCCCGGGCTTCCCACCAATCGTCGTGCAACCCCCAGACCCAGTCCCGAAGTAGCACCGGTCAACAGCAGGCTTCGCTCCATCACGAACTCCGTTCCGAACGTGGCTATGACGGCTACACCGACGTGGTGGCGGGCCGCGCTGCCTCGGGTACCACCAACCGGGAATGCAGCCGAGCCAACCAGCGCGGCGACCACCAGTTCCAGCGGCCGAGCAGCACCATCACCGCGGGCAGGAGGATCGACCGAATCACGATGGCATCCACCAGGATCGCGACTGCGAGCCCGAACCCGAAGATTCGCAACATCGACACCTGGGATGCGATCAGGCCCGCGAACGTGATGGCCATGACCAGCGCCGCGGCCGTCACGATGCGACCGGTCCCCGCCAGCCCCAGCGCCACCGCATCGCGACTTGCTGCGTCAGATCGGTCGGACGCTAGCCAGAACTCGCGAATTCGGGCGATGATGAACACCTCGTAGTCCATCGACAGGCCGAAGGCGACGCAGAACATCAGCACGGGCATCGTCGAGACCAAGGTGCCGACGACCGTCGTTCCGAGCCCGCCCAGGTGCCCCTCCTGGAAGATCCAGACCATGGCGCCGAACGTCGCCGTCAGTGAAAGGACGTTCATAGCCAGGGCCTTCAGCGGGATGACCACACTGCCGCTCAGCAGGAAGAGCAACACGAACATGACCACTGCGATGAGCCCGAGCAGTGCGGGCAGCCGTGTGGAGATCGATTCGACGCCGTCGCGATTGGATTGTGCCGCGCCGGTGAACAATGCCGTCGTTCCCTCCGGTGGCGGTATGGCGTGCAACCGGTCCAGCAGTTCGTCGGACGCCGCGCCGAACGGCTCCGTCGTGGTGCTGACGGTCAGGAAGCTGCTGTCGGTGGCGCTGGCCGACTCGGTCCCCGGCGGGGCCACCGGGCGGCCCTCGGCAAAGGTGGCGCCCGGCCCTGCCGCGGCCACGACCGATGGGACGCGGGAGAGTTCGGCCGCGTAGCCGTCGATGCGCCCGTCGTCCTGGAAGGAGTCGTCATGCCTCAGCACGATGTGCACCGGCAGGCCGGCGTCCTGAGTGAAGTCAGACCGGATCTGGTCGCCCACCTGCCGTGCGGGAGACGACGTCGGCAGGATCCGATCGTCGGGGAAGCCGAACCTCACGTCGAGGAACGGCAGCCCGACGACTACGAGCGGCACGACCGTGAGCGCCGTAGCGATGATCGGTCGCCGCATCACCGCATGCGCCCACCCGTACCAGCGTGACGACGCGAGCGGGCCCCGTGCGCCGGGTCGTCCGATCCGGCTGCCTGCGATCCTGATCGCAGCGGGCGTGATCACCAGCGCCGCGAGAGCGGCGAGCGCGACGACCGACACCGCGCCGTAGGCAAACGAACGAAGGAAGTACATGGGGAAGACCGCCATGGTGGCAAGGCACAACGCGACCGTGGCAGCGGAGAACACCACCGTGCGCCCCGCGGTGCGCATCGTGCGACGCAGCGCGCCCTCGGGATCGGAGCCGTCGCCGATTTCTTCTCGATAGCGGCTCACCAGCAGCAGCGAGTAGTCGATTGCGAGCGCCAGTCCGAGCGCCACGGCGAGGTTGAGCGCGAATACAGACACCTCGGCGAACTCGGCGATGACGCGGAGGATCGCGATCGAACCCGAGATCGCGAACGCCCCAACCGCCAATGGGATCAGGGCGGCGACGACCCCGCCGAACACCCACACCAACACCAGGAAGGTGATCGGTAGCACGATCGCCTCGCTGATCGTCAGGTCTCGCTGGCTCTGTTCGTTCACCTGCGCGTACACGGCTCCTGGTCCGCCTGCCGAGACGACGATGCCGGGTGGCCGTTCGCCCGTGAATCGGTCGACCAGATCGGCCGAGTTCGCGATGCCCGCGCTCTCGTCGCCCTCGAGGTAGGCGATCACCAGCGCGGACCGGCCGTCCTTGCTCTCCAATCCTGCGGTGACCGGGTCCGACGTGTCGGCGGGCGAGAGCACCCGCGCGACGTGTTCGGCGCCGCGGAGGTCGGCGACGAGTTCGTCGATCGCGCGCCGCACCGGTGGCGAGGACACCGGCTCGGACGACTCGATCAAGAGATTCAGGTTGACGAACCCACGGTCGAACTCCTCGACCAGGACACGGTTGGCTTGATTCGATTGGGCGTCCGGATCGGTGAAGCCGCCAGCCGACAGCATCGAATTCACCGGCGCCGCAAGCAGACCGCATACCGCCACTAACAGGAGCGCCGCCAGCAGGATCCGCTTCGGCGCGGCGACGACAGCGCGGGTGATCAGATCGAGCACGTGTCCGTCAGCCTCAGGTCGCGGCCGGGAAGACGTCGAGTACAACGGCGGCGCCCAGCCCGCCGGCACTGACGATCGCTCCGGCCCCCACGCCTCCGCCCCGGCGCTGGAGTTCTGCGATGAGGGTGCCAGCCACCCGCGTTCCCGAGGCACCGTACGGGTGGCCGAGGGCGAGCCCGCCCCCATGGACGTTCAGCCGGTCGTCGGCCAGCTTCAGCTCCCGACCGTAGGCGACCCCGATCGACGCGTACGAGTCGTGCACCTCGAACAAGTCCACTGCCTCGACGTCGACGTCAGCCAGCGCGAGGGCGCGCCGAGTCGCAGTCACGGTTGCCTCGGTGGCGAGTTCTGGTTCTGAGCCGACCACCGACCAGCCGACGATGCGGGCGAGCGGTTCTACGCCGAGCGACTCGGCGAAGGCTCGGTCGCAGATCATCAACGCCGCCGCACCGTCGGTGAGGCCCGTCTGATTGCCGACTGTGACCGTGCAGTCGGCGCCGAGGAAGGAGTCCATCTGACCTAGCGCGGCCACGGTGAAGTCGCGACACGGCAGCTCGTCGGCGGTGACAACGGTGTCGCCGGCTGCCACGGCGACCTTCTCCCAGTCGAGCACCCCGGCCTCGATGGCATCCGAGGCCAAAGAGTGCGCACGGGCCGCCCACTCGTCGACCTCCTCGCGGGTCAAGCCGTACTGCCGAGCCGTGCCCTCACCGAGCATGAGCGCCAAGTCGAGCGCGGGCATCTCGCCAATGCCCGGGTGCATGGGGGCAATTGGCGTGTCGGTGATACCCGTCGACGCGAAGTGGGGCCCTGCCATCGGCGATGCCGAAGGAGTATTGACGCCACCCGCGATGATGCACCGCCCCATGCCGGCGCGGATGCTCGCCACCGCCTGGTGCATCGCGATCATTCCCGAGGCGCACCAGCCGCCGATGGCGACTGCCGGGGTGTCCGGCGGCAGCCCCAATTCCAGTGCCGAATAGCGCGCGATGCACCCGCCGCCCTGGAGCACCTCCCCCATCGCGATGTTGTCGATCGACTCGGGAGGTATGCCGGAACGCCGGATCACCTCCCCGATCACCGCGCTGGCCAGGTCGAACTCAGACGCCTTCGCCAATCCGCCCACCAGCGAACGGGTGAAGGGAGTACGGGCATAGGCGACGATGACCGCGTCAGACATCTCGGTTCCTCCTCCGGGAAGCGCTCACTTCTTGGTCGAACTCAGCGATCCGGTGGTTCGGAGTCGACGAAGACATTGCCGCCGACGCCCGTTCCCCGCGGGCCGTCGATCGCCCGAAGTCCAGCGATCGACCGGAATCGTTGTAACACGTTCCACGTGACGAGTCCATGGCGTC
>JAQSXQ010000056.1 GCA_029256565.1 Mycobacterium sp. | reverse complement strand
GACGTCCGCTTCCCCGTCACGACGCCCACCGGGCGCACCACCGTGCACGCGGTGCGCGATCTGTCGTTCCAGATCCGGCGGGGCGCCACCCTGGGGCTGGTCGGGGAATCCGGGTCCGGCAAGTCGACCGTCGCGGCGGCACTCACCGGGCAGGTGACACCTGAGGCGGGCACGGTGCGCCTCGACGGTGCCGACGTCCTAGCCCGGCCTCGCCGCCCCGACAAGGCGCTGCGCCGTCGCATCGGGTTGGTGTTCCAGGACCCGTTCTCCTCGCTCGACCCGCGTGCTCCGGTCGGGTCGGCCATCGGGGAGCCGTTGCGCGTGCACCGCCTGGCCGGAGATCGCGCCGGCCGCAAGGCCCGCACCGCCGAACTGCTCGACCTCGTCGGGCTGCCCACGTCGTTCGCATCGCGGTATCCCCACGAACTGTCGGGGGGCCAGCGCCAGCGGGTGAGCATCGCCCGGGCGCTGGCGCTGGAACCCGATCTGCTGATCCTCGACGAGTCGACGGCATCACTCGACGTCTCCGTTCAGGCACGGGTCCTCGACCTGTTGGCGGAACTGCAACGCGACCTGACGCTGACCTATCTGTTCATCGGCCACGACCTCGCGGTGATCCAGCGGATGAGCCACGACGTGCTGGTCATGCGGGACGGCAAGGCGGTCGAACAGCGCCCCGCATCGGACCTGTTCGCGGCGCCCGAGGACGAGTACACCCGGGCCCTTCTGGCGGCGGTGCCGCCTGCTCGTCCCCGCGTGTAACGAAACTTCCGCACTGGCGATGATCATGGGGTAGGGAGCGCCGGGTAGCTGCTGGTTCAGGGACCAGCGTCGGGGGATGGCTACTAGGCAGAAGTGGCGGAGACGCCATGCTCCTTGGGATCGAAGGAGTAATGCGTACATGCGTGCACCACGAGCAGGACTGAACAACAAGCGAATCGCCGCCGCGGTGGCGTCCGGAGTGGTGGTGTCGCTGACGGCGCTCACCGCAGGCGTCGCCCCGGCGCTGGCCGCCCCGGGCGACGGTCCAGGCGGGCCGACCACGACGATCGTCGAGCCAGAACCCGAGGTGTCCGCACCGGAGGAGTCCGGGTCGGGTCGTGGCGAGGGATCCGGGCGCGGTGAGTCGGCCGACGAGGCACCCGCCGTCCCGACGCAGACCGTTGCGCCCGAGCCTGCGGTCGAAGCGCCCCCGGTCGTGGAGGCGCCCCCGGTGGTCGAAGCACCGCCGGTCGTCGAGGCCCCCCGCCAGACTCAGGCACCCAAGCCAGAGACCCAGGCGCCCAAGCCCGCCCCCGAGACGAAGACGCAGGCTCCTGCGTCGGAACCGAAGGCGACCGTTCCTCCGAGCACGGCCGCGCCGAGTTCTGCCGCGCCGAGCACTGCCGCCAAGCCGCCGACCACGACGGCCACCACGGTCGCCCCGCCCGCATCGCGCGAGGCGTCGCCCTCGAGTGAGGCCCCGGGCAGCGCACCGGCTGCCGCGGATCCGTCCGCGGCGTCGCAGCCTCCCGCCACCTCGGCTGACGAGTCCGCCTCGAAGAGCCCCGAACCCTCCGACGGCAAGACGTCCGAGTCGTCGAGTGAGCCCTCGTCGTCAGAGTCCGAAGCCGCCACCACGTCCGAGCGTTCGGGCGCGGGGGAGACGGTGTCGTCCAGCGTGTCCGAAGCGGCCCGGGCCATCGAGACGTTGCAGCCCGAGACCCTGGAAGCCCCCGCCGAGGACGTTCAGGTCGCCAAGACCGCGAAGGTCGTCGAGCTGCCGAAGCCCGAGCCGGCGCCCAAGGCGGACATCGAGGCCATCGCCAAGGCGATCGACCTGCAGGATCTGCAGCGGGAGATCCGCCAGGGCGATCGCATCAACGACGCCGCCCGCATCGACGACGACGTGCGACGCGTCGGACTGTGGGACCGCAACGTGCGCCAGTGGCGTCCGGACTGGGTGGAGTACGACGAGTACTACCGTCCCGTCCTGGCCAACCCGTACCGCGACCCGGTGCGCATCATCTACGTCTACGAGAACATCCAGCGGATCGCGTACATCCCGCCGTTGTCGCGCATCGTCCTGGAGGTCGCACAGTTCGCGGCCTACAGCTTCACCGCAGTCGTCATGAACGCGGTGAACACGGCGGTCAACGTGGCGGTCGGCAGCTTCTTCGGGGGCGGCTTCTTCCCGGGCGTCGGCCTGCCGTTCCCGCCGCCGCCGCGACCGGTGGCGCGCTACGACAACGTTCCGGTGTTCGTGAACTACTCGCAGGCCCGGTACGAGCCCTTCCGGGTGCAGCGCATCGTCGACGTCGGCGATGATCCCCGCTTCGGTGAGCGCCAAGTGCTCCTCGACGGAGTGACCCCGGCCTGGGGCGTCTGGAACCAGACGCCGACTGGCGAGCGGCAATTCGAGGTGCACCGGACCCAGCAGTTCCCGGGTCTGGATCAGCCGAGCGAGGCTCCGCTGCCCGGCGACTACCAGCTCCGGCTTCTCTCGGACGAGTCACCGTCCGACGGGTTCAACCGCAGGGACGTCTACCTGATGGCAGCGGCCGGGCTCTGCGCGGCGCTGAGCATCGGTGCCGTGGTGGTCGCCATGGCGATGGGCCGCCGCAGAAACGCCTGAGCTGGACACGCCTAGTCGGGGGTGCTCTGGCACTCGCAGGGCCGTGACGGTCGCGACGCTCGTCGCGGCCGTCACGGTCGTCGTGCAGTGCTCACCCGCACCGCCCGGGTCGGGCCCGACGTCGTCGTCATCCACGTCCGCCACGGCGTCAAGTGGGAATCCGGGGGCGGAGATCCCGAGGACGGTCACCCGACCGCGAACACCCACCGGGACGCCGCCGGTCACCGCGCCTGCGGCCGTATACCCCGTCACCGCAACCGAACTCGGGGCTACCTGGCGACCCGGCTGCCCCGTGCCACCCGAACGGCTGCGACGGGTGAACCTCGATTACCTCGGCTTCGACGGCCGCACCCATCGCGGTGATCTGGTGGTCGCCGAGGACCTCGTCGGCGACGTCATCGACGCCTTCGCCGAGCTGTACCGGCTCCGATTCCCGATCGAGCGAATGCGGACCGTCGACCACTACCCGGGTGCCGAGGACGAACTATCGATGCGCGACGACAACACCTCGGCGTTCAATTGCCGGCGCCTACCCGGCGGATCGGGTTGGTCACTGCACGCGCTCGGGCGGGCCGTCGACGTCAACCCACTGCTGAACCCGTACGTCGACAGCAGGGGAAACCTGGAGCCCGCGACAGCCGGTCCCTTCGTGGACCGCGCGCGACGCGACCCGGGAATGCTGCACGTCGGCGATCCGGCAGTACGGGCCTTCACCAGCCGCGGGTGGCGATGGGGTGGCGACTGGCGCACCCCCAAGGACTATCAGCACTTCGAGAAGCGCTGAGCGCAAAGACCTTCCGTTAGCGTGCTACCGGCCAGGCCCACACCGACATGTCGCCACGCGGGTAGTTCATGCAGACGTCGGTGGCCTTGGCGACCACGCCCTTGTTGTTGAAGAAGATCTTGGACCAGTTTCGCCAAGCGCGTCCCATCGGATCGACGCCGATGGTGGTGGCGAGGAGTTCGGAGTACGCGCGCCGGTCGACGGGGTTCTGCGCGTAGAACCAGTGGATCTGGTCGATCGCGCCCTGCTGCACGTCCGGCGGCCGGTTGTTCTTGTCGATGATGTAGCGCTCGAAGTACACCGGGCTGGTGTCGCGCACGGCGGCCAGGTACTGCTCGGCGTCGCACGACGTCTCGATCTGGCGCTTCGGGATGGGGTAGTCGTCCGTGGAGTCGGCGACCGCGGGCGCGGCGAACACCGTCGCCACGATCCCGCACGTAGCGGCCAGCAGGCCGCCCCGACGCATCAGATTGCGCATGCCCATCATGTTGCTCCTCGTCGTCATGCGGTGGGAACCGGTTCGGGGTCCTTGGACGACGGCGGAGGCGTCGGCCACGGGGCGGGTAGGGGTCGGGTCCGGACGTTCTGCGGCCACCAGAACCACCGTCCGAGCAGTGCGGCGATGGACGGCATCATCAACGAGCGCACGATCAGGGTGTCGAACAGCAGACCCAGACCGATCGTCGTACCGACCTGGCCGATCACGGTCAGCTCACTGACCGCCATCGACATCATCGTGAACGCGAACACCAGGCCTGCCGACGTGACCACCGACCCGGTACCGCCCATGGATCGGATGATGCCGGTGTTCAAGCCCGCGTGTATCTCCTCCTTGAAGCGCGCGACCAACAACAGGTTGTAGTCGGCGCCCACGGCGAGCAGGATGATCACCGCCATCGCCATGACCATCCAGTGCAGTTCGATGCCCAGGATGTGCTGCCAGATCAGGACCGACAGGCCGAACGATGCGCCCAGTGAGAGCACCACCGTCCCGACGATCACCGCCGAGGCCACGACGCTTCGGGTGATCAGCAACATGATGATGAAGATCAGCGCCAGCGCGGAGATGCCCGCGATCAGCAGGTCGTAGTCGTTGCCGTCGGACATGTCCTTGAACACCGCGGCCGTACCGCCGAGGTAGACCTTCGAACCCTCCAGCGGCGTGCCCTTGATGGCTTCCTTGGCGGCGTTCTTGATCCGGTCGATCCGCTCGATGCCCTCGGGGGACATCGGATCGCCCTCGTGCACGATCATGAAGCGCACCGACTTGCCGTCGGGCGAGATGAAGTTCTTCATTCCCCGCTTGAAGTCCTCGTTGTCGAAGATCTCCGGTGGCAGATAGAACGAGTCGTCGTTCATCGATGCGTCGAACGCCTCGCCCATCGCCGACGAGTTGTCCGAACCCTCGGCCTGCTGATCCTGCATGCCCTTCTGGGTGGCGTACTGCGTGAGCAGCATCGTCTTCATGGTCTTCATCGTCGTGATCATCTCGGGCATCAACGCGACCATCTGCGGCATCAGGGTGTCGAGACGCTCCATGAGCGGCATCAACTGCTGGATGTCGTCGGTCATCGTGTTGATGCCGTCAAGGGTGTCGAAGACCGATCGGATCGACCAGCAAACCGGGATGTTGTAGCACTTGGGTTCCCAGTAGAAGTAGTTGCGGATCGGGCGGAAGAAGTCGTCGAAGTTGGCGATGTTGTCACGCAGTTCGGCGATGTCGACCGTCATGTTCTTCATCTGGCCGACCATCTCGTGCGTGACGCCCGCCATCTGCGCCGTCAGCGCCGACATCTTCGTCATCGAGTCGATGGTCGTCTGCATGTCGTCGGCTTGCTTCTTGATGTTCTCCATCATGTCCTGCATGTACTTCTCGTTCAGCTTCTGCGTGGTGCCCTGCATGCTGATCAGGAAGGGGATGGAGGTGTGCTCGATGGGCTTGCCGTCGGGCCGGGTGATGGTCTGCACCCGGGCGATGCCCTCCTCGCGGAAGACCGACTTCGCGATCTTGTCGATGACGAGGAAGTCCGCCGAGTTGCGCAGGTCGTGATCGCTCTCGACCATCAGCAGCTCGGGGTTCATCCGGGACTGGGAGAAGTGCCGGTCCGCCGCCGCGTAACCCTGGTTGGCAGGCAGGTCCGCGGGCAGGTAGCTGCGGTCGTTGTAGTTGGTGCGGTAGCCGGGCAGTGTCAGCAGGCCGATCAGTGCCAGCGCGACGGTCGCCACCAGGATGGGTCCGGGCCAGCGCACCACCGCGGCGCCGATCTTGCGCCAGCCGCGGGTGCGCAGTGCACGCTTGGGCTCGAGGAGCCCGAACCGGCTGGCGATGGTGACGATGGCCGACCCGAGGGTCAGCGCGGTCAGCACGCAGACCACCATGCCGATGGCGAGCGGGACGCCGAGGGTCTGGAAGTAGGGCAGCCGGGTGAAGGACAGGCAGAACGTGGCGCCGGCGATGGTGAGGCCGGAGCCCAGCACGACGTGGGCGGTGCCGCCGAACATCGTGTAGTACGCCTGTTCGCGGTCCTCGCCGATGCTTCGCGCTTCCTGATATCGGCCGATCAGGAAGATGGCGTAGTCGGTCGCCGCGGCTATCGCGAGTGTGACCAGCAGGTTGGTCGCGAAGGTCGACAGGCCGATGATCTCGTAGTAGCCGAGGAACGACACCACGCCGCGCGACGCCGCCAGCGAGAGGACCACCATGACCAGCGTCAACAGCACCGTGACGATCGACCGGTAGACGAGCAGGAGCATCACGATGATCACCGTGAACGTGGCGATCTCGATCATCGTCATGCTGCGGTCGCTGGCGATGTGCTGATCCGCGGCCAGCGCGGCGGGGCCGGTGACGTACGCCTTCACCCCGGCAGGGGGCTGAACGCCGTCGACGATTTCCTGGACGGCCTTGATGGAGTCGTTGGCCAGCGTCTCGCCCTGGTTGCCCGCGGTCTTGACCTGGACGTAGGCCGCCCTGCCGTCCGAACTCTGCGAACCGGACGCCGTCAGCGGGTCGCTCCAGAAGTCCTGGATGGACTGGACGTGTTCGGTGTCCTCGCGCAGCTTCTTGATGAGTTCGTCGTAGTAGGCGTGCGCCTCGTCGCCCAGCGGCTGCTCGCCCTCCAGGACGATCATCGCCGAGCTGTCGGACTCGCCTTCCTGGAAATTCTGGCCGACGCGCTTCATCGCGATCATCGACGGCGCATCCGCGGGACTCATCGAGACCGCGCGCATCTGGCCGACGGTCTCGAGCTGCGGGACGATCACGTTGAGCACGGCGATCACCGCGACCCAGGCGATCACGATCGGGACGGCGAACATCCGGATCATCCGGGGGATGAACGGCTTTCCCTGGTGCTTGGCGGGTGGGAAGGCGTCGGTCGGCGGATCGTAGGTCGGCGTCGTCATGCCGACTTCACCAGGCAGTATGTCTGGGCGTTCAAACCGGTCGACGTCCTTTCTGCCTTCACCTCGTCATCGACGGTGACGCGGCAGGTGATCGAGCTGCCGTCGCCCTGGGCGACGATGTTCGGCTGCGCGGCGGCAGCGGTCGTCGACAGCGTCAGCGACCAGGGCAGCATCACGCCATCGACCCGCTGCGGCTTCGCGTCGAGGTCGAGGTAGTTGATGTCCGCGTAGGCACCCGGTTCGCCGAAGATCTCGTAGGTGACGACCTTGGGGTCGAACGGCTCGGGGTCGTCGGCGAACTGGACCGGGGTAACGGTGATGCCCTCGGCGCCGAAGAACGTGCGGATGCGCTGGACGGTGAAACCTGCCACCGCCACGACCACGACGATGAGGAGTGGAATCCACGCCTTCTTCAGCAGGCCCGTCACCATTCCACCCCGTCCATTCCCGTATGCGATGTTTCTCACCGATGTCTCAGCTGCGTCACAGATTAGCTAACGTAACTGATAGATTAGCCTAGTTAAGTTAATCGTGGCGACTCCCACTTCTACCTCCGTCGTGTGACGGGGACCACGCCCGTGCGGGGTGGATCAATGGGGTTGCGACGCAAGTCAATCACGTCGGTCGTCGGATAGGGTAAGTCCACAAATGGGTACACATGCAATCCGCTGGGTCAGGGGAGTGGTCATCGCGACGCTGGGCGCCGCGACGGTCGCGTTGGCGGCGCCTGCCAGCGCCGATGTCGACACCGACTTCACCAGAGAGTTGAACACCTACGGCATCTACGGGCAGAAGGACTACAACGCCTGGATCGGCAAGATCGTGTGCAAGCGCATGCGCACCGGACTCGATGCCGACGCCTACGAAGCCGCAACGTTCCTCAAGCTCAACTTGCACAAGAAGAGCACCGAGCAGCAGGTATACCAGTTCCTGGGTGGGGCCATCCGGTACTACTGCCCCGATCAGCAGGTCGTTCTCGACCGGTTGGCCGCCGGACAGACCGGCGGCGGTACCGCGCCGATCGACGAGGCCGACCCCGGGCCCGCCGGCCCACCGCTGCCGTCCGAGCGCTAGTCACACCCTCGCCGGAAGGGCGTCGAACCCGCGCACCGCGGCCGTCGCCGTGAGCACCGCCCCATCGAGGTCGAGGTCCCAGCAGTAGTGGGCGCCGACCCCGAAGGCCAGATGGGCCCGCGTCTCCCGGTGGATGTCGAACACGTCGCCGTCGGGCGGGAACTGGCGGTGGTCGCGGTTCGCGGCGCCGACGAGCAACAGGATCGCGCTGCCCTCCGGCACCGTTTGGCCGTGGTAGTCGACGTCGCGGGTGACGTACCGACCGACGTTCGGTGCGGGCGGCTCGAAGCGCAGTAACTCTTCGATCGCCCGGGGGATCAGTGAGCGGTCCTCGACCAGTTGCCGCCGCTGCTCGGGGTGCTCGGACAGCACCTTGCCCGCCCACCCGATCAACCGCGTGGAAGTCTCGTTGCCCGCGGTCGCGACGACGTTCAGGTACATCAGCAGCTCGTCGCGGGTCAGCTTGCGGGTGACGCCGTGCTCGTCGGTGAACTCCACGGTGAGCAGGTCGGTCATGATGTCGTCGGAGGGGTGGCGTGCCCGCCAGTCGATGTACTCGGCGAACACCTGGCCGGGGTCGAGGCCTTCGGACGCCATCTTCATCGGTTCGCCGCCCTCGGTCTTCATCTGCGCGTTGCCGTGGTTCCGGATCGCCTCCTGATCCGATTCGGGGATGCCCAGCAGCATGCCGATCGTCTTCATCGGCATCTGTGCACCGAGGTCGGCGATGAAGTCGAACCGGCCCGTCCCGACCAGCGGGTCGAGGCTCTGTGCGCAGAAGGCCCGCACCTTCTCCTCGAGTGCGGCGATCTTGCGCGGGGTGAACATCCGTGCCACCAGCTTGCGGTGGATGTCGTGGATCGGCGGATCCTCGAAGACCAGCGTGCCCGATGGGATCTCGATGCCGGACTTGATGAGTTCCAGGATGACGCCGCGTGCCGAGCTGAACGTCCGATGATCGACCAGTGCCTTGCTGACGTCGTCGAACCGGCTCAGCGCGTAGAAGTCGTACTGCTCGTTGTAGTAGAGCGGCGCCTCCTCCCGCAGGCGCCGGTGCACCGGGTAGGGATCGCTGTTCAAGACCTGGTCGTAGGGATCGAAGTACACGTCTGCGGTGTCGGTGACCGTCATGTCCAACCTTCGGTTCGTGGGCCCCGTACCGCGGCCCGTTCCACTGACAACTGTCAGTGGTTCGCTGACGAATGTCAATGACCGGTGGGCCTGGCAGTTGACGGATGCCCGTGACGGGGGCTAATGATTGGCGGGTGGCACGCGTGCAGAGCAGGGCGGGAACGGCCGGGGTGAGCGAGTCGCAGCGCAAGCCGACGGCCGCGGACCTGCAGCGCCGCGAGACCCACGAGCGGATCTTCGGCGCCGCGATCGAGGAGTTCAAGCGGGCGGGGATGGCGGAGGCCGACATCGGGTCGATAGTCGCGGCAGCCGGCGTCGCCCGGGGCACCTTCTACTTCCACTTCCCCAGCAAGGAACACGTACTGCTCGAACTGGAACGGCGGGAGGAGAAGCGCATCGCCGCCGAGATGACGCGGTTCGCGAAGACCTCCGGTGCGCTACCCGATCTGCTTGCCGAGATCGTACGGGTGGTCGTCGCCGCCGAGCGCCGGCTCGGCCAGCTGCTGTTCAAAGACGTCCTCGCCGTGCACTTCTCGCCCATGCGCCCACCCGACGACGAGTGGACCGACCACGCGATCATCGTGGTCCTCGTCGAGGAGATCGAACGCGCACGCGAGCGCGGCGAGGTGGACCCATCCGTCGACGCCAGCCTGAGCGCCATCTACTTCCTGCTCGGCCTGTACGCGCTGCTCACCACCACGCAGCAGTCGAAGGCAGTTCGCACGTTCATGCTGGACAACTTCGTCGCGCAGGTCTGGCGCGGCATGGAAGCCCGGTAACGACGTGACGGGCACGGGCGCGCTCGACATCGGGGTGTACGTCCCGCAGATGGGGTTCTCGTTCGACGACGTCCTGCACCGCGCCCTGCGCTGCGAGGACCTCGGCATCGGGTCGCTGTGGCTCTACGACCACATGTACGGGCCAGGCGTGCCGACCATCCCGTCGCTCGAGGCGTGGACGTTGGCCACGGCCCTGCTGGCCCGCACCGAGCGACTGCGGGTCGGGCACATGGTGCTGTGCAACCAATTCCGTCACCCCGCGGTCCTGGCGAAGATGGTCACCACACTCGACCAGATCTCGGGCGGCAGGCTGGAACTCGGCATCGGCAGCGGATCGATCGAAGACGAGCACCGGCGCATGGGCATGGAGTGGGGCACGTTCGGTGAACGGTCCGAGCGGCTCGGCGAGACGCTCGAGATCCTGCACCAGGCGCTCGGAAACGGGACCGTCGACTTCCAGGGCAAGCACTTCACGGTCACCGACATGCCGATCGTGCCGGGCCCCGTGCAGCGGCCGCGGCCCCCCATCGTCGTCGGCGGAGTCGGCGAGAAGTTCACCCTGCCGCTCGTCGCGCGCTACGCCGACGTGTGGAACGTGCCGACGTACGCCCTCGACGATCTCGACCGCAAGCGCGACCTCCTGCGATCGGCCTGCGCCGACGTCGGTCGCGACGTCGACGAGATCGTGCTGTCTGTCGAGGCCGTCATGGCGCTCGCGCCCGACGACGCCGCGCTACCCGGCGTCCGGGCCCTGGCCGAGAAGCGGTTCGGCGGGCCGGGTTTCGGCCTCCGCGAGGGTGGTCTGGTGGGCACGCCGGGGCACGTCGTCGACCGCATCCACGAACTCGCGGCGATGGGCTTCGGTCAGATCGTGCTGTTCACCCACGACCGTGCGTCCGACCAGACCCTGGACCTGTTGGCGGCCCAGGTGATCGCAGCGCTCTAGTCGGCGCCGTGCGTCACGGTCACCGGGCCGACGTTCCAGATGTCGTCGCAGTACTCCGCGATCGCCCGGTCCGACGAGAACTTGCCGCTGCGCGCGGTGTTGAGGATCGACATCCGCGACCAGGCGTCGGGGTCCTGCCACGCCGCGGCGACCCGGTCCTGGCACTCGACGTAGGCGGCGTAGTCGGCCATGACGAGGAATGGGTCGGCATTGGTGAGGTTTTCGACCAGCGGCCGGAACACCTCGGTGTCGCCGTGCGAGAACTGGCCCGAGGAAATGAGGCCCAGCACCGCCTTGAGTTCCTCGTCGCGCTCGACGTACTCGGCCGGGCGGTAGCCGTCGCGCTTGACCTGCTCGACCTCCGATTCGGTCAACCCGAACAGGAAGAAGTTCTCGGCCCCGGCCTCCTCGCGGATCTCGACGTTGGCACCGTCGAGCGTGCCGATCGTCAGTGCCCCGTTCAGCATGAACTTCATGTTGCCGGTGCCCGACGCCTCCTTGCCTGCGGTCGAGATCTGCTCGCTGAGGTTGGCCGCCGGGTAGATCAGGTGTGCGCTTTGGACGTTGAAGTTCGGCACGAACACGACCTTCATGTGCCTGCTGACCTCGGGGTCGTTGTTGACCGTCTCGCCGACCGCGTTGATCAGCTTGATGATTCGCTTGGCCATGAAGTAACCCGGGGCGGCCTTGCCGCCGAAGACGTAGGCCCGCGGCGCGACGTCCAGGCCGGGATTCTGCTTCAGTCGCAGGTACTGCCGGATGATGTGCAGCACCGACAGGTGTTGCCGCTTGTACTCGTGGATCCGCTTGACCTGGATGTCGAACATCCAGGTGGGGTCCAACTCGACCCCGGTCGTCGAGTGCAGGTACTCCGAGAGCCGAGACTTGTTCGCCCGCTTGACGTCACGCCACTGCTGGCGGAACTCGGGATCCTCGACGAACGCCTCGAGCCCACGCAGGCGGTCGAGATGGGTGAGCCACCCATCGCCGATCGTCCGGTCCAGCAGCGAGCGCAGGCCCGGATTGGACAGGGCCAGGAAGCGGCGCGGCGTCACGCCGTTGGTCTTGTTGGAGAACCGCTCAGGCCACAGCTCGTAGAAGTCCTTGAGCACGCTCGCCTTGAGCAGGTCCGAATGCAGGGCCGCGACGCCGTTGATGGCGTGGCTGCCGACCGTCGCGAGATGGGCCATGCGCACGGTGTGCCCGCCGTCCTCACCGATCAGCGACATGCGCCGCACGCGGTCGACGTCACCGGGGAAGTGCGCGCGCACCTCGTCGAGGAAGCGGCTGTTGATCTCGTAGATGATCTCCAGGTGCCGGGGCAGTGACTCCCGGAACAGCCCCAGCGGCCACTTCTCCAGCGCCTCCGGCAGCAGGGTGTGGTTGGTGTAGCCGAACGTGGCCACGGTGATCCGCCAGGCCTCGTCCCAGTCGAGCCTGCGGTCGTCGACCAGGATCCGCATCAGTTCGGCCACGCCGATCGAGGGATGAGTGTCGTTGAGCTGCAACGCGAAACGTTCGGGCAGGTCGTGCAGTGAGGCGTCGGCCAGGTCGTCCATGATGTGGACGACGTGCTGCAGCGAGCACGACACGAAGAAGTACTGCTGCAGCAGCCGGAGCCGTTTGCCCGCCTCGGGCTCGTCGTTGGGGTAGAGCACCTTCGTGACGGTCTCCGACGTCACCTCGGCCTCGACGGCGCGGTAGTAGTCGCCGTCGTTGAAGGCGTCGAGCGCGAACGACTCGACGGCGCGCGCACTCCACAGCGTCAACGTGTTGCACGTGTGCACGCCGTAGCCCTGGATGGGGGTGTCGTACGCGACGCCCTTGATGACCTGCTTCGGCCACCACCGCACGCGTACCGCGCCGTGGTCGTCGACGTACTGCTCGGTGTGGCCGCCCCAGTTGACCAGATAGTTGACGTCGGGCTTGGCGATCTCCCAGGGGTTGCCGTTGGCCAGCCAGTTGTCGGTCAGCTCGACCTGCCAGCCGTCGGAGAACTCCTGCCGGAAGATGCCGAATTCGTAGCGGATGCCGTAGCCGATCGCCGGTCGCTCCAGGGTGGCCAACGAATCCAGGTAGCAGGCGGCGAGCCTGCCGAGGCCGCCGTTGCCGAGCCCCGGCTCCGGCTCGCACGCGAGCACCTCCTCGAGGTCCTGGCCGAGTGCGGACAGGGCGGCGCCCGCTGCGGCCTCGATGCCGAGATTCAGCAGGTTGTTCCCGAGCTGGGGACCCATCAGGAACTCGGCCGAGAGGTAGCAGGTGACCTTCTTGCCGAGATCGAGCGACGTCTGCGTCGAGGCCACCCGGTTGTCCTGCATGCGGTCGCGCACCGCCAGGGCCAGCGCGCGGTAGTAGTGCTCGGGCTTGAGTGCAGCAGCCGGTCGACCGATCGAGTACCGCAGGTGATCGGTGATCGCCTCCTGGAGGTCCGCGGCGTCCAAGCCGGTGCGCACGTGCGAAGCGTCTGCCGGGAACTCGGTGGGGGTCTGTACGACGTCGGTCACCGCGCGATTGTGGCAGTGATGCGTGCACTTGGCAGGGTCAACGGACGACGGCCACGTGAACGCGGGCCGACGACGGTCCGCCGCAGGGCGTCAGCCTGCACCCTTGCCGTTGTCGACCCGGTAGACCGCGCCGTGGATGGCAGCCGCGTCGTCGCTGGCGAGGAACGCGATCGTCTTGGCGACGTC
>JAQSXQ010000055.1 GCA_029256565.1 Mycobacterium sp. | reverse complement strand
GACAGCAAGTCGGCCCTGGTGGCCGAGCGGCTGACGGGCGCGGTCAAGGAAGTGGCGACCAACGCCGAACCCAAGGTCAAGCTGGTGCTGCCGGTGGATCCGTCCGGTGACGGCGGGCTGCTCGACATCGTGCTGTCCCCCACCTACTCCCAGGACCGGCTGATGTACGCGCTGGTCAGTACGCCGAGCGACAACCGCGTCATCCGCATCGCCGACGGCGACGTGCCCAAGCCCATCCTGACCGGCATCCCGAAGGGCACCACCGGGAACACCGGAGCGCTCAAGTTCACCAGTCCGACGACGCTCGCGGTGCTGACCGGGGACGCGGGCAACCCCGCACAGGCATCGGATCCCGGTTCGCTGGCGGGGAAGCTGCTGCGCATCGAGGCGCCGACGACGGTCAACCCCGCGCCTCCGACGACCGCGCTCAGCGGCATCGGTGCAGGCGGCGGATTGTGCACCGACCCTGCCGACGGCTCGCTGTACGTGACCGACCGCACGCCCACCGGCGACCGGTTGCAGCGCATCACCAAGGACTCGAAGGTGTCGACGGTGTGGTCGTGGCCCGACCGTCCCGGCGTGGCGGGCTGCGCGGCGCAGGACGGCACGGTGCTGGTCAACCTGGTGAACACCAAGCAGACCGTCGCGGTGCGCATGGCGCCCGACACCGGCGCCGTGACCGGCGAGCCGGAGGTGCTGCGGCAGGACACCCGCGGCCACGTGTGGGCCCTGCAGCTGTCGCCCGACGGCAACGTCTGGGGCGCGACGATCAACAAGACCTCCGGCGACGCCGAGCGGCTCGACGACGTCGTCTTCCCGCTGTTCCCGCAGGGCGGATTCCCGCGCAGCAGCGACGAGAAGACCTAGCCGGCAGGCCGCACCGGCACGTCGAGCTGTTGCTGCTGCTGCGGGCCGGGCAGCCTGAGCATCAGCCGAGTGCCACCCATCGGGCTGACCTCCAACGACGCCGTGCCACCGTGCAATTCGGCCTGCTGTGCCACCAGTGCCAGCCCCAGACCGGAGCCCGACCGCGACGCCGTGGTGCCGCGGTGGAAGCGCTCGAACACCGCGGTGCGCTCCTCCTCCGGCACCCCGGAACCGTTGTCGTCGACCGCGATCTCGACCCCGGTCCCCGAACTCAGCACGCTGAGCCGGACCTGGGTGGCGTTGCCGTGCTTGACGGCGTTGGCGATCGCGTTGTCGATCACCAGGCGCAGGCCGGCGGGCAGGCCCAGCATCAGCACGGTGGTCGACGACCCCAGCGCGACGTCGACGTCCGGGTAGTTGTGCCTGGCGTCGTGCGCCGCGCGGTCGAGTAGCTCGGTGACGTCGACCGGCACGAAGTCGTCGAAGGTCGTCAGCTCGCCTTGAGCGAGGCGTTCGAGTGCGGTCAGCGTCGCCTCGATGCGGGTCTGGGTGCGCATGACGTCGCCGATGACCTCCTTGCGCTGCTCCGGCCCCAGGTCGAGGGTCAGGAGCACCTCGAGGTTGGTTCGCATGGCCGTCAGCGGCGTCCGCAGCTCGTGCGATGCGACGGCGGAGAAGTCGCGCGCCGATTCGAGTGCCGCGCGCGTGCGCTGCTGCTCGTCACCGATCCGCGCCAGCATGCCCTCGACCGCCTCGGAGATCTCGACGGCCTCCCAGACCCCGCGCACCTGGACCTCGTCCGGGTTGGACTGAGCGTTGATCGCACGGGCCTGCTGGGCCAGCATGCGGAACGGGTTGACCATGATCAGCGAGATGACCCAGCCGATCAGCAGCGTGCCGACGATCACGCCGGAGCAGATCCAGAACACCCGCCAGTGCAGGGCGTCGATGCGGTCGATGGTGTCGGCCAGCGGAGCCCCGAGCGCGATCGACGCGGTGCCGGTGTCGATGGTCCGGACGCGGTAGGCGACGCCGTCGATCGTGGTGTCCGAGTAGCCGTTCGGGAGTTCGGGCAGCACGATGTCGGCGGGGTTCGACACCGTGGCGGGGCCGATCCTCGCGGTCCGCACGAACCCGCCGTCGTCCGACGTGGGGCTCGGGTCCTCCTCCTGGGCGCTGCGCAGCAGCGTGTTGACGTCACCGAGGCTGCTCAGCGAGTCCAGCCGCCGGTCGAGCTGGCTGTACTGGTCGTTGGTGACGCCGACCCACACCCACACGCCGAGCACCAGCACGAGGATGATCACCCCGAGCTGACCGACGATCACGATCGACCGCAGCGAAAGCAGCCGCAGCGGTTGCCGAAGCAGGCGGTACACCAGATCCTGTGGCGTCATCACGGGAAGGGCCCGCCTCAGCTGCAGGCCGCGATGACCATCTCACGCACCTGGGCGGCGTCCGCCTGCCCCTTCGTGGCCTTCATCACCGCGCCCACGATCGCGCCCGCGGCCTGCACCTTGCCGCCGCGGATCTTCTCGGCGATGTCCGGGCTGGCGGCGAGCGCCTCCTCGATCGCGGCCTTGATCACCGAGTCGTCGCGGACCACGGCCAGCCCGCGGTCGGTCATCACCTGCTCGGGTTCACCCTCGCCGGCCAGGACGCCCTCGATGACCTGACGCGCGAGCTTGTTCGACAGCTTCCCGTCGTCGACCAGGCCGATGACCTTCGCGACCTGCGCGGGGCTGATGGGCAGTACGTCCAGTTCGACGCCTGCCTCGTTCGCCTTCTGCACCAGGAAGTTGCCCCACCAGGCGCGCGCGGCCTCACTGGAGGCGCCGTGATCCACGGTGGCAGCGACGAGTTCGACGGCTCCGGCGTTGACGAGGTCGCGCATGACCTCGTCGGACACGCCCCACTCCTGCTGGGTGCGCTTGCGGGTCAGCCACGGCAGCTCGGGGATGGTGCCGCGCAGCCGTTCGACGAGTTCGACACTCGGGGTGACCGGTTCGAGGTCGGGCTCCGGGAAGTACCGGTAGTCCTGCGCCTCTTCCTTGCTGCGGCCCGCCGTGGTGTGACCGGACTCGTGAAAGTGCCTCGTCTCCTGGATGATTCGGCCGCCCGCTTCCAGAATGGCTGCCTGGCGCCGCATCTCGTAGCGCACGGCCACCTCGACGCTGCGCAGCGAGTTGACGTTCTTGGTCTCGGTACGGGTGCCGAACTCCGTGGCGCCCTTGCGCATGAGCGACACGTTGGAGTCACAGCGCATGGAGCCCTGATCCATGCGCACGTCCGATACGCCCAAGCGCCGCAACAGGTCTCGCAGGGCAGTGACGTAGGCGCGGGCGATCTCGGGGGCACGGGCACCGGTGCCCTCGATGGGCCTGGTGACGATCTCGATCAGCGGCACGCCTGCCCGGTTGTAGTCCAGCAGCGACGTCGTCGCTCCCTCGATGCGGCCGGTGTCGCTGCCGAGGTGGGTCAGCTTGCCGGTGTCCTCCTCCATGTGGGCACGCTCGATCTCGATGCGCCACGTGGTGCCGTCGTCGAGCGGCACGTCGAGGTAGCCGTCGACGGCGATGGGCTCGTCGTACTGGCTGATCTGGTAGTTCTTCGGCTGATCGGGATAGAAGTAGTTCTTCCTGGCGAACCGGCCCCACGGTGCGATGTCGCAGTTCAGCGCGAGCCCGATGCGGATCGCGGACTCGACGGCCTGCTGGTTGAGCACCGGCAGCGAGCCGGGCAGACCCAGGCACACCGGGCAGACCTGGGTGTTGGGCTCGCCACCGAACCGGTTGGGGCAGCCGCAGAACATCTTGGTCTCCGTCGACAGCTCGACGTGGACCTCCATGCCCATGACGGGGTCGTAGCGTTCGACCACCTCGTCGTAGTCGAGGAGTTCTGCTTCTGCGACTGTCATGGCGTCGATCCTAGTGGCCGGGCCGACGGCGCAGGCAGCGCGCCGGAGGAGTCAGCCGAAGAACTCCGCGGCGTCGTCGTAGCGGCTCTGCGGGACCAGCTTCAGCTGGCGCACGGCATCGGCGAGCGGCACCCGCCCGATGTCCTGGCCGCGCAGCGACACCATCATCCCGTATTCGCCTGCGTGCGCGGCGTCGGCGGCGTTGACGCCGAACCTCGTCGCCAGCACGCGGTCGTACGCCGTAGGGGTGCCACCACGCTGCACGTGACCCAGCACCGTCGTGCGGACTTCCTTCTTGATCCGCTTCTCGATCTCCACGCCGAGCTGGTGGGCGACGCCGGTGAACCGGACGTGCCCGAACTCGTCGATGCCGCCGTCGCGCAGCAGCATCGAGCCCTCGGCGGGCCGGGCGCCCTCGGCGACCACGCAGATGAAGTGCGAGTCGCCGCGCACGAACCGCTGCTTGACCAGGCGGCACACCTCTTCGACGTCGAACGGCTGCTCGGGGATCAGGGTCATGTGCGCACCCGAGGCCAGGCCGGCGTTCAGGGCGATCCACCCCGCGTGCCTGCCCATCACCTCGACGAGCATCACCCGCTGATGCGATTCGGCGGTGCTGTGCAGCCGGTCGATCGCCTCACTTGCGACCTGCAACGCGGTGTCGTGGCCGAAAGTGACGTCGGTGCAGTCGATGTCGTTGTCGATGGTCTTCGGCACCCCGACGACCGGGACGTTCTCCTGGGACAGCCAGTGCGCCGCGGTGAGCGTGCCCTCGCCGCCGATCGGGATCAGCACGTCGATGCCGTTGTCCTCGAGCGTCTGCTTGATCTGGTCGAGGCCCGCTAGCAGCTTGTCCGGGTTCACGCGTGCGGTGCCCAGGATGGTGCCGCCCTTGCCGAGCAGGCGGTCGTTGCGGTCGTCGTTGGCCAGCTGGATGCGCCGGTCCTCCAGCAGACCCCGCCAACCGTCGAGGAAGCCGACCACCGTCGAGCCGTACCTGACGTTGCACGTCCGCACGACGGCTCGGATGACGGCGTTGAGGCCGGGACAGTCACCGCCGCCGGTGAGCACTCCGATCCGCATGATCTAGTCCGTTCCTCGCGTGCGCATGATTACCGATCCTGCCAGCTTCGCCCCGTCGCGGCTCGACGGCGGGTCAGCGAGCGAACGGCGACACCAGACCGGACTCGTAGGCGACCACGACGGCCTGGGCGCGGTCGCGCAGACCGAGCTTCGCGAAGACCCTGCCGACGTGGGTCTTCACGGTCTCCTCGGACACGACGAGTTCACTCGCGATTTCTGCGTTCGACATGCCGCGGGCCATCGCCTCCAGTACCTCGGTCTCCCGCGGCGTCAGGCGCGCCAGCTCGTCGGCCGAGCGGCGCGGCGGGGCGTGCCTGGCGACGAGGTCCGCGATCATCCGCCGGGTGACCGAGGGCGCCAGCAGCGCATCGCCTGCGGCGATGACCCGGACCGCCCTGATCAGCTCCTCGGCGGGCGCGTCCTTGAGCAGGAATCCGCTGGCTCCCGCGCGCAGCGCCGCATAGACGTAGTCGTCGACGTCGAACGTCGTCAGCATGAGCACCTTCGACGTGGTCTGCGCGAGGATCTCGCACGCGGCGTCCAACCCGTTCATCTCGGGCATCCGCACGTCCATCAGCACGACGTCGGGTGCCAGCGCGTGCACACCGGTCACCGCGTCCCGCCCGTTGGCCGCGTCCCCGATCACCTCGATGTCGGGCTGTGCGTTCAGCAGTGCGCCGAAGCCCTGCCGCACCATGGCCTGGTCGTCGGCGATGAAGACGGTGATCGTCAGGCCGGACACCCCGTCACGCTAGCCGGGACGCACGGCAGATAGGACCAGACGACGAACTCGCCCTCGGTGTCGTGGATGGCGACCATGCCGCCGACGGCCGCGGCCCTCTCGCGCATGCCCGCGATGCCGAGACCGGGCACCGGGGGCTCCCACGACTCTTGGGTCATGCCGTTGCGGATCTCGACGCCCACACCGTCGACGGTGATGCTCACCTCGGCGTTCACCGCCGAACCCGGCGCGTGACGCGCGGCGTTGGCCAGGCACTCGGCGACGATGCGATACGCCGCCGTGCCGACCAGGTCCCCGACCCACTCGGTCGACCCGTCGATCCGCCACGTCAGCGGCACGCCCGCCCGCTGCGTTGCGGTGAACAGGGCCGGGAGGTCGGCGATGGTCGGCGCGGGTGCGAGTTCGACCGGTTCGGAGCCGCTGCGCAGCACTCCGAGCAGTCCGCGGATCTCGTTGAGTGCCTGGCGCCCGGTGGCGGCGATCGTCTCGAACTCCGCCTGCAGACTCGGCGGCACGTCGGCATGGCGGTACGGCGCGGTCTGTGCCGACACCACCACCATCGACATGTGGTGGGCGACGACGTCGTGCAGGTCCCGCGCGATCCTGGTGCGCTCCTGCAGCACCGTGCGCCTGGCCCGCTCCAAGTCGCCCTCCTCCTCGAGCTGGGCGACCTGCCGTCGCGAGAGCACCAGCCACCGCACCAGCATCACGGCGAACACGATGGCGGTGACGCCGAAGGCCCATCCGCCATCCGCGTGCCCCGGCATGGCGACGAGGAACAGCAGGGCCGATGCCAGCCACACCTTGACCACGACCGGCAGCGGCCGGGTCCAGGCCACTGCGACGATCGACACCAGCAGCACGATGACGTGCACGACCTGCCACGGGTAGTTCCACGACGCGAGCCGGTCGAAGAACAGCGGGATCAGCACTGCGGAGCCAGCCGAGATCGACCACGCCAGAAGCGGATTGACCAGTACGAGCAGCAGTGGCAACGCGGCCAGCCCGGCGACGATGGGTGCCAGCGCCGCGGGAACCTCGTGGGTGAGGAAGAGCGTCGGCCAGGCCACCACGAAGAGAATCGCGGTCACTGCCACCAGCAACCACGCCGACCAGCGACCGTGCCGCAACCACTCCACGAAACCCATTGGCCTGTTCACGGGCCAAATGCTATGGCGTTTCGGTCCTCACGCCATCCCCCTGCGGGGTGATCTGGGGCTGGCTCCGCGGAGCCAGGCGGCTACAGCGCGGTCGGCAGCTCGCCGCGTGCGGCCTCGTACGCCGCACCCACCCGGTAGAGCCGATCGTCGGCCAATGCCGGCGCCATGATCTGCAGACCGACGGGCAGACCGTCGTCGGGCGAGAGGCCCGACGGCACCGACATCCCGCAGTGTCCGGCGAGATTCAGCGGCAGCGTGCACAGGTCGAACAGGTACATGGCCAGCGGGTCGTCGACCTTCTCGCCGAGCGGGAACGCGGTCGTCGGGGTCGCGGGCGAGATCAGGACGTCGGCCTTCTCGTAGGCCCGGTCGAGGTCGCGTGCGATCAGCGTGCGGACCTTCTGCGCCTGGTTGTAGTAGGCGTCGTAGTAGCCGGCCGACAGCGCGTAGGTGCCGATCATGATGCGGCGCTTGACCTCTGGGCCGAAACCGGCCGCCCGGGTCAGCGCCATCACCTCTTCGGCGCTGTGCGTGCCGTCGTCGCCGACCCGCAGCCCGTAGCGCATCGCGTCGAAGCGGGCGAGGTTGCTCGACACCTCCGACGGCAGGATCAGGTAGTAGGCGGCCATGGAGTAGTCGAAGTGTGGGCAGTCGACTTCGACGACCTCGGCGCCCAGTTCGGTCAGCTGGTCGACCGCGGCGTTGAACGACGCGAGCACGCCGGGCTGATAGCCCTCACCGCTGCGCAACTGCTTGACCACCCCGACTCGCACGCCTGCGAGGTCACCGTGGGCCCCGGCCCGCGCCGCGCCGACCACGTCGGGCACCTCGGCGTCGACGGAGGTGGAGTCACGGCGGTCGTGGCCCGCGATCACCTGATGGAGCAGCGCAGTGTCCAGCACGGTGCGCGCGCACGGCCCGCCCTGATCGAGCGACGACGCACAGGCGATGAGCCCGTAGCGCGAGACCGTGCCGTAGGTGGGCTTCACCCCGACGGTGGCGGTCAGTGCGGCCGGTTGACGGATCGAGCCGCCGGTGTCGGAGCCGATCGCCAGCGGCGCCTGGAAAGCGGCCAGCGCCGCCGCGCTCCCGCCACCCGAGCCGCCGGGCACGCGGTCGACGTTCCACGGGTTGCGGGTCGGGCCGTAGGCCGAGTTCTCGGTCGAGCTGCCCATGGCGAACTCGTCCATGTTGGTCTTGCCAAGGATCGGCACGCCCGCGGCGCGCAACCGTGCGGTCACCGTCGCGTCGTACGGCGACCGCCAGCCCTCGAGGATCTTGGAGCCACACGTCGTGGGCATGTCCGTGGTGGTGAAGACGTCCTTGAGCGCCAGCGGCACCCCGGCCAGCGGCGACGGCAGCGTCTCCCCCGCGGC